>JBKPQV010000396.1:0-13113 GCA_046734235.1 Acidobacteriota bacterium | reverse complement strand
CATTGGGGACGAGTCAGTACCACTATGCGGCTCGTACTCAACCAGTGTTCGTCAATCGCGGAGCGTCTCAAATGACAACTGAAAAATGTCAAATGATATATGAAAAATGATCCCGTCTTCCGTTCTTAGTTAGACGGTCCGAAACGGCGACGGTACTCCGTCGAAGTAATAAAGGCCTTCACCATTTCAGCCTGGATATAGTTGCCGTTGAATTGAATCATCTTCGCCAACCAGAAATCGAAGCCAGAGAAATCAGTATTAGGGAAGTCGTTCGGGTTGCGACGCAGATAACCAAAGTACTGCATCAACACGAACGCCTTGTTGAATTCCGCTGACACCAGATCTGGGTCTTCAGCAACAGCGCGCAACACCTGTGATCGCTTAGTAACATCCGAAGGCGTCGCACCAAGCAGAGTGATCAGAGTAGTTTGCTCCGCCGCAGATAAGACCCCGCCAGCCCTGCTATTCAATTGCAACACAAAATCCGTAGCACTCATTGAATTTGGGTACTGCACAAGAAAATCAGGTCGTTGCACAAACGCCAAAGTATAGGCTTGTTTGTTCGCCTCGAGTTGTTGCTGCCAGTTGCCGACATTTACAACAACGCCTTGCCCGATCTTTTGAGTATCGCGGAGGAAATCATTCAACACTATCGGAACCGGCGCGCCAGGTGGATTAGTCAGGTTGCCAAAGGCAGCCTTGTAAATTCGGTAAACAAGATAGCCAGTTTCTTTAAACTCAATCGAGACAAAAAATGCCGCGGAAACATTTATGCGTTTCACTTCAATGCAAGCCGCGTTTGCTCCGCATGAGTTGATCTCGTTTGTCCAGAAGTTGAACCCACTGCTGTCAGGTTCGCGATTCAAGAAATCGATGTAGTTCTGGCGCACGAAGAAGTTGGTTTGGTCGATCGGATTTGTTCCTGTCGATCCATCATTGTCGTTGATTGTGATGGTTATCTCGTTTGCGCCTCCGAGAGTGGCTCCGCTGACATTACTCAGCGTCATCTTGAACGTCTCGGCGCCTTCAGCAAACGAATCGTCAACCACCGGCACTAAAAGCGTCTTTTGTGTTTCACCCGCCGCAAACGACAGTGATCCAAAAGTACTGATGTAATCGCAACGCGACGACGCGGCCCCGGTAATAGTGGCGCAGACATTTGTTCCTGCGGTGTCACTTGTCGCGTAGTCAACTGTCGAGGCACCTGATGTATCACCAGTGCGCGTGACTGTGAGACTGACCGAGCCAACGCTCTCAGCTGCGCTCGTAGTACTCGCGGAAAACTGGATTGACGGAAGCGGTGTTGAACTTGGACCAGTCCAACCAAGATCTCTAAACAACGAGAAAGTTAGATCGAAAGGAGGTACCACATTATGCGTTAGATCCGGGCTGTTGTTTGGTTCCATCAACTGATTCGGAGATAACGACACGTCGAAGTGAGAGACAGAAGAACCCGACTCCACTGGGTTCGGTGCATACATAAACGGGCGGTTTGATGAGTCAGCACCGCTTGATACTGAATGATCCAGCAGGATAGACCCGTTCACCGTTCCACCGAGCTGAGCACGAATGGAATTCGCATCGCCAACCGCAAGGCTGACTGTCGGGATAGTGATTGTTGAATCACTTCCTGCCATGCCTGGAGGTATAGTTTCATTTGGACTGCCTGAAACATTCCCAATGATTACACCTACGGCACCGGCATTTTGAGCATTCTTCACCTTGACTGTGAAGTTACAAGTACCGCGATCAATAAAAGCGATGTTGCCTGAAATGGCGCCAGCATTCGTAAATGCAGAGCAACCATCTGTTGTGGTTGCCCCGGCACCGTCCGCCGGATCGAATGCGCGCACCACATTCGCCGTGAGCGGGTTAGAAGGCACTCTCGGACCAAAGTCAGCGGTTCCCACTGTGTAGTTCCCTGCTATTCCAGGCGGCGAATTAATTCTGAGCCGCGGCGCTCCCAATACGTTCGGAACATCGGCTACAACTTGTGGCCCTGCCCAAACGAGGTTGTTACTGATTGCCGAGGCTGCACGCTCGGCGTTTGTCATATTTATCCACAATTTCCCGGTGTTGTTATCACGTAAGAAACGGTCGAAGATACTGAAGAGGCCTCCATTGGGTACGCCGTTACTCTCGTCAGTAAAAGATTGAAACCCCAGGCCGTGCGAAAACTCGTGCAACAGAACGCTCACTAAATCGACTCCGTTGCCGTGATTCCCATCCAAACCGTAATACCAAGGACTGTTCGCCAAGCAACCCGGTGTACCAAGGTTTACATTAAATCGCGCGTTAATTTCGGCGGCAGCGCCATTCGTGTCGGTGTTCGAGATTGCATTTGCTAAGGCTCGGCCATACCAGGTGTTGGCAAAGGGAGCGTTGGGAAAATCGCTCACAATTCCATTAGTTCCTGCCGAACCGAGTACACCTGAATTTGCAGTACATGGAGTTAGTGGCTGCCAACTCGATGCAATCACAATCGTTTGACTACTGTTAATCGTCGCCCCCCAAATACCTGCAGCGAAATTGAAGGCATTAAGACGTTGCTGACCTAAGGTTGTCCCTGGATTTCCACCAACCGGTGCTACCGGCGTTGGATCATTAAAGCCAGTTGAAAGTGAATCGTTGTTTTGAATTGTGATCGTTGCGTTGGCGAAAGCAGACGATGAAGAAAACAGGATGATAGCAAGCGCGACCAACGCAATACTTGATCTCGTAAATGCAGATTTGCTCATTGGCTTACTTTCTTCGCAGGAGTTCTAACCACCGGCGCGCCCTCTGGAGTCTCAATGTCCATTAGCTTTGGATCGATGCCAAAGAACCGGGCGGCTTGCAGACGCTCATCCACACATGATTGTTCGAGCGTGCCGTCGGCATTCACCCGCGCCACGGCAACGTTCTGGAATCTGCCCTGCAAATCCATTGAGACCGAACCGTCAGCATTCTTAACTTTCACTAGCCCCTCTGTTGATTTGTTCAGCATGGTCTTCAATCCGTCGGCCAATTGTTTTGCTTCTTCTGGAGTTAAGGGTTTGATCTGGCCGGTCTGGGGATCAACTTGAACATCGCGCCCAGCAACTTTTACAGTGACGAACTTCTTGGCGGTGTCGCTGGTAGTTGCTTTGGCCGCGACTGACGTCGAGGTATTTCGAGTTGCCAACTGCTTCGAAACGACAGTAATCGTGGCAGCACCAACAATTACTGCGGCCACTATGATCGACGTCATTGAGAAACGACGACGAGGCTTGGGGGTCACTTTTGATTGCTTCCTTTTTTTCATAGTTACTCCTACGCGAGTGGTTCTTTGAGTCTTGTGCTTTGTACGTTGCGGTTAATTTCTTCTGATGTGCTTCTTGCGAGCTTGATAGGCGCATCACGAAGCGCAAAAATCCACGCTCAAAGTTCTTTTTGATCGGGGCGGATAGTGTAGCGAGGTCTTAAAAACGACTGAGACCGTTCAGAGGGAGAGCCCTGGTCGACGGCTTGCCGGACGACGTCCGTCGACACATAGAATCTAAAGTTACAGTCTCAACCGTGTCAATGATGAAGTTTTGAGAGGTGGAGTTGCTTGGAAGGTCTTGGGACTTAGGTCTTGGGTCTTTGTGCTTTGTCCTTTGTTCTTTGTCCTTAGTACTTTGTGTTTTCTCGGTTCTTTAGTTCCGCTAGGTCAACACGAAGACGAGCCAAAGTTCAAAGCACAAAGAACAAAGCCCTAATACCTAAGACCAAAGACCGGTCTTACCTGGAATGTTGCCCGATCTGCTCAGTTCCGAAGGTGCCGATTCCATTCAAGCGGAAGCTGAACACCACTCGGTTTTCCTTGCGTAACCCAACATTCCAGCTCGCAAACTGGGCGGTCACTGCGCAACAATCCCAACTGTGTCCCATTGTAATTGTTGAGTTGATCAGCGAACTGTCTCCACGGCCGGGACGTTTTTGGAAGTCGAAGAAGAACGACGCGCCGCCGTAGAATCCTTTGTCGCGATTACCAATAAATGCCGACGGCCCCCATTGTGAACCTCGCAACGTTCCCGCTTCAAATCCTCGTGAATCTGCAAACTGAGACAGGCCGCCAAGTAACTCAATCGCCCTCGTGTAATAGAAACTTTGGAAGATTTGCACTACAGATTTGCTTAACCCAAAGGTCGTTGAGACAGATCTTACGCCACCGCTGTTCGTGTCAAGATCCGTGCGGAAGTCTGCAAACAGATCCCGACGTGGCCGATATCGCGCATCTATATTTACCGGAGAGAAGCGTCGCGGTACGCCACCATAAACAAACCCCGAGAGTGTATTCAGTGGATAAAACTGGTTACGGCGGCCGGGTATTAGAGCTCCACCAAAATAAGGATCAAAGAAATATTTGGCTCTTATCGTTACTGTGAGCGCTTCATACGGCTGAGATGAAAGCAACTCTTTGCCTCGCGCAACTTTGGATTTTACGGCAGCATCACTGACGTTTTCTGTCGACCTGCGAGTGAAAAAACGATTCGCAACACCAAACTCGATTTCATTTGTGTCGGCAATTGCATCGACGTAATCAAAACGAATAATTCGATCAAAGTTGTTAATGCCCACCAGCCGCCGATAAAGAATGTATGGCTCGATAACGTGCCGGAAGAAAAAGGAACCATCTCCCCGATGTTTGAAATCCTTGTAGAACGCCGGTGGTCGAACGTCCAGCTCAAATTCACCATAGCTTCGGGTTATGTTTCGACTCAGCACATCTCGATTCGTAGGGTCCAGCGAATTCGAATAGAAAGTTACGCGTCCACTTCCGGAAGCAGTGACGTTCCAGCCGTTGAAGCTAAGCGGCAACTCGAAGCGTGGATGAATATCGAGTCGTTGCACAATCGATGGTGTAATGATCGGGTTACCGCCCACGTCATTAAGGAAAGTAACTGTATCTTCAACCGCCTCTTTGCGAGACACACCTTCCGCTGCACCTTCAAATGAAAAGTAAACCGGCAGCTTTTCCAGGAAACTTAAGATCGTCGGCCGTTTGTCGATCGTCACACTTGGTAGTTCGCGAATGCGAATCCGTGTAACCGTCAACGACGTCACCTGGGAGCGAGCAAGAAAGTTGAAACTGTATTCTTTGTGATCTCTGTTAATGAAAACTTGCGAAGTTTCTTCGGGGGAGATCGCCTGCTGGATGTTGTCAGAAAAGATCTGCCGAAATGCGAGGCTGGAGGTAACGTTTACGTCCGCAGCAGCAATGAAACCATTCTTGAAGTAGTGAACACCATCGACGTAGAAACTTGATCCACCCTGGTCGGGATGTTGAGCATCCTCACTTGGACCAAACACACGATCTTTAACTGCATAGAAGCCCGCATCGAAGTAGGATCTTGAATTTGCGCGTGTTCGTAAATCTGCACCCAGGCCGTAACCTCGTTGCGTATAGATATCGTTGCGAAAGGTGACATCCGCGGAACGTCCGAGAGTTAAGTAGTAAGCGTTTGAAAGACGAAACCCTTTGGCGCCGGAACCGCCAAACGTTGGAGTAAGAAAACCCGAAGCGCGATCGCGATGCTTGATCGATACGCTCGCATACGGAAGGTAGAAAATTGGAACCTTCTTTAACTTCAGTTGAGGAGAATAAATGCGTACGCGATCACCGGTCTTAATCCTTGCCTTCCCTGCGTGAAAACTCCATTTCGGTACGTCCTCATCACAAGCGGTTACCTGAACGTTTGTGGCTACTATAGTGTCGAGACTTATCTTTTCAACTCGATCAGCGGTGAAGTAGAGCCGCGTTCCGTCTTGCGTTTGATTTGTGTAGCCGGTCGAGTCGAGGAAATAACCTGTCTTAGTACGATAGTTCCACTCGGCCTTCGATCCTGTAATGCGCTGCATGTCCGCCTGGTCAAAAACAACGCTGCCTTCGGCAACTACTCGATTCTCCGCTTCATACACCGTGACTTTATCAGCCTGGAGTCGATAAGTGCCGATGCGGACATCGACGTTTCCTTCATAGACAGCGACACGAGCGTTTTCAGGTCCGGTGACAGTTTGCTTCGTAGCATCCACTTGCAACCTATCGCTCGCGACACCTTGAACGCTGCCTGGTCGAGGTGCTGGTTGTTGCACCGATTGATCAGGATTAAGCGGATTCACGTTGGGCGTATCGGTCATCGGATTGGTCACTTTCCGATCGACCGGGTTTGTTTGTTGAGCGAACGAGGTCTGAGAGGCGATAACGAGAATTAGGCTTGCCAAAAGCAAACGTAGAGTGGCAAGCAGACCGCTTGAGCAGGAAGCAGAAAGCAAAAGCGATTGAACTCCGACCCGAGACAAGTGCGTGCGCGTAGAAAATTCAACCGCCCGCACTTTTATTTAGTAGAGCGTTGGGATGCTAGCACGGAAATTGGAGAACGGAATAGTTTGCTGAAAAAAGATTTATTGAGCGTCGGAAAATGAAAAATGATATATGTCAAATGACCAATGACAAACAAGGCTCTTTTAAAACTAATGATCGTCGCAGGAGAACCGTCCGGTGATGCTCACGGTGCCGCCCTCGTAAAAGCGCTGAAAGAAACATCCACCGAGATCAATTTTGAATTTTTCGGCGCGACTGGACCCTTGATGCGAGCTGAGGGGGTTGAGACCGCTGTAAACTCCGATTCGCTTGCAATTATGGGAATCGTTGAAGTGACGCGTGTTCTTCCCCGATTCCTTCGCGCGTTTCGTAGTTTGAAATCTGCGGCCAAAGAAAAAAAGCCGGATGCGGTAATTCTGGTTGACTGGCCCGAGTTTAATCTTCGGCTGGCCACTGCCCTGCGTCGACAAGGTTTGAAGATCATCTACTACATCAGTCCACAACTTTGGGCCTGGCGACCTCGACGTATCAACAACATTAAGCGTGATGTCAACTTGCTTCTTTCAATTCTTCCGTTCGAAGCAGAGTGGTACAAGGCAAGAGGTGTTGAGCATGTCGAGTTTGTCGGTCATCCACTGTCCGGTGAAGTAAAAGCAAAGTTGAGTCGTGAAGAGTTTTGTACAAAACACAATCTTGAACCAACTCGACCAATAATTGCTTTGTTGCCGGGAAGTCGTCACAAAGAGTTAGTGAGAATACTTCCCCCGATGCTTGATGCAGCGACAATCATCTCGACAGCACGCACCGATGTTCAGTTTGTGCTGGTGGTTGCACCGAGTCGCAATCCCAAGGAGGCTTTCCAAATCATCTCTGGGAGATCTGACGCTGAGCAATTACGGTCAAACATGTTGGTGGTCCATCATGGGACACGAGACGCATTAGCTGCGGCAGATGTGGCCGCCGTCGCAAGCGGTACCGCAACCCTCGAGGCCGCATTACTAGGTACGCCAATGGTCGTGGTCTACAAAGAATCTGCAACCAATTGGCACACGCTGGGCCGGCTTATTAATGTTGAGCACTACGGTTTAGTGAATCTGGTCGCAGGTGAACGACTGGCTACAGAGCTAATGCAAAACGACCTTACTGGCGAGAACCTGGCCAAGGAACTCTTAGAATTGCTACAGAAAGACCGCAATCATCAAATGCGATCAGCATTGAAGCAAGTAGCACACCGGCTCGGTGAAGCGGGAGCTTCTCAAAAAGCAGCGACTGCAATTCTTAACGAACTCACACAACATTAGAACCGGATTGGACTGATAGGAAATAGGACCCGGTCATTTTCTATATATCATTTGACATTGTTCATTTGTCATTTTCTGACGCTCCGCGCATTGAGGTGTGTCCGATAGAGGCTCCTTAAAAACTCATTTCGGAGACACCTCAATGCGCGGAGCGTCAGAAAATCGCAAATGATAAATGTCAAATGATATATGAAAAATGATCAGGTCCTATCGCGCGGTGAGCTTCTCCTCCAGCTCCTTAACCCTCAATTTCAATTCCTTCAACTCTTCACGCATTCGTGGCAGACGTCCCAGGTGTGCGTTAAGGCGCTTGTATTCATCCAGAGGCTGAATAGGAATTCCCCACCAAACTCCAGGCCGTACAATTTTGCCCGGAAGAATTCCCGCCTTCGAACCAATGATCGCGCCCTTCAGAACTCGTGTGTGATCTCCAAACCCCACCTGGCCGCCAATCACCGCGTCATCTTCAATAACCACGCTGCCACTGATCCCCGTTTGGGCAGCAATTACAACTCGCTCGCCAATATCACAGTTGTGTCCAACGTGAACCATGTTGTCGAGCTTGGTGCCGCGACCAATTCGTGTTCGGCCCAGCGCTGCGCGATCAATACAAGTGTGCGCGCCTATCTCAACATCGTCTTCAATCACAACCGTGCCTATCTGCGGAAACTTGTGATAGCCCATGTTGTCTCTTACATACCCGAAGCCATCCGCGCCAAGGCAAACTCCTGCGTGCAGAATTACGTTGTTGCCGATCGTGACTCCGTCGTACAAAACGACATTGGGGTGCAACACGCAATTTGATCCGATGTTGACGTTATCGCCAATCACCACTCCTGCTTCAATTTGCGAGGCCAAACCAACTGACGAATGTTCGCCAATGCAAACATTCGGGCCAATGTAAGCACTAAGAGCCACATCAGCCGTCGTGGCTATCGAAGCGCTTGGATGGACATCCGGCTCTCGATGTTTCGGGCCATGGAGTCGAGCACCAATTATCGCGAAGGCTAGTTTTGGATTTTTTACTTCAATGAGTGCAGCACTCTGACCTTCCAACTGTAAACCGTTGGGCACGATCAAACACGAAGCCCTGCTTTCACGAGCTGCTTCAACAAACTTGTCGTTGTCGACGTAAGCAATCTCCTGCGCTGCCGCGCTCTCAAGATTCGCGATTCGTTCGATCGTGATGTCGCCGTTGCCGATTACTCGACCGCCTACCAACCCGGCAAGTTCAGAGACGGAGATGTTTTGGGAAGTTGTCATTATTTTCTACTCATCTTCCGAATCGTCTTTCTCACCATCACGTTTGTTACGACTGAAACCTCGTTTGGAATTCCGGATGAAATCCGCCAGGTGTGCCACATGTTCGTCAGCGACTTGATCGATTGAACGCAGTGCCTCGGCGAGTGGCAGCGACGAACGAAATAATAGTTTGTATGCAGCCTTCAACGCCTGCCGGCTTTCATTTGAAAAGTTAGCACGCCTCAGACCAACCGAATTCACACCTCTTACATAAGCTGGATTCCCGTCAGTAGTGAAGAACGGCAAAATGTCCTGAACGATTTTCGACTTGCCACCCACCATTGCATAGCGACCCATACGAACGAACTGATGGGCGCCAACATTGTTGGAAAGAAAGACATGGTCCTCGACAACAATGTGTCCGGCGAGTGCGACGCCGTTTGCAAAGATGTTGTCGTCAGCAACGTTGCAATTGTGAGCGATGTGGACACCTACCATCAAGAAATTGCGCGAACCAACGCGCGTGATTTCTCCTTCACCACTTGCCCGGTGAAGCGTACAAAACTCACGAATTAGATTATCGTCACCAATTGTTAGGAAACTCTGTTCCTGTTTGAACTTAACATCTTGTGGCTCACCACCAAGGATTGCATGCTCAAAAACGCGGTTTCGGTTTCCCAATCGAGTGAACCGTTTGATGACCGCATGTGTTGAGATTTCACAGTCATCACCAATTTCCGTGTCGTCCTCAATGACGGCGTAAGGACCAATGCGAACACCCTGTCCCAATTTCGCATTTGGACTGATGACTGCCGTGGAATGGATTTCCATAGAAGCGGAGGATGATATCAGACAGGGCGAGGGGGCCGAGAAGATCTCAGATCTCAAATTGCAGATCTCAGAGTTATGGGAATTTCATTGTCTTGCTTTGAGATCTCCAATTTGAGATCTGAGATTGTCTCGGCCCATTCGCCCCCTCGCCCACTCACCCCGTCGCCCCCTCGCCCCGTCGCCCCATTACCCTTCGCCCGCTCGCCCCCGCCACCCTCCGCAACAAAATCCCCCAAATTCACGCTTGCCAACGCTAAAATGGCCAACTATCATGGCTGGGCCGCATCCAAGGCTGGGTTTATCCACTCGCGGCTTTGATTTACGTAATATTTAGCACTAATTGTGTTTGAAGCGGGGCTGGTTTGAGACCGCGATAGGAGATAGCACTTGTTCAGTGACCAGTTTCGCCGGGGTGAATCCGACAAAGGCAAGCTAGCCGGAGTTAAGGGTTCCAAGCTTATTTCAGGCCTTTCAGACGTAGCCTGGAGAGCTTTTCAGTCAGTCAATCAGCGTCTTCCCGAGGGTGAATCGATTCGCCCAAACTGGGCTCCTGGTCCACTGCTCAAATCCTACGAACGCAGTGCCCCACCACTTGGTTTTCCACGTGAGACAGACAGTCTTTGTCCAACCTGCGTAAAAGAAGTTCGTAATGCCGTCATCACTGGTGACGTCGCGCTTGAAACTCTAATGCACGAGCATCCGGGTGAAATCAAAGCGCAAATCGTCGAAGACAACGGCCAGGTGTTGATGCGAAAAGTGTGTCCAAAGCACGGTGAGTTTGAAGACGTGATGTCTACAGACCCGGCGTTTCTACATCGCATCGAATCGCTCTTCTTTGGTCGTGACTTCCGAGCCGCTGAAGATAAGGAAATTCATCGCCACGGAACTTCGAACATCAAGTTTGGCCGCGGCGCAGTGTTGACGGTCGACTTAACCAATCGGTGCAACATGATGTGCAATCCGTGCTTCATGGACGCAAACCAGGTTGGTTATGTTCACGAACCAACTTTCGAAGACACTAAGGCAATTCTCGACCGCGCGGTCTCCTTCAAACCCAAGCGACAAGTAATCATTCTCTTCTCCGGTGGCGAGCCAACTCTTTCTCCTTATTACCTGGAGGCGGTTGAGTACGCAAAGAAGATCGGTTTCTACAGAATTCTCGCGGCCACAAACGGAATTCGCTTCGCAGAAGACATTGAGTTTTGCAAAGCAGCCAAAGCAGCCGGACAACACGGCGTCTATTTACAGTTTGATGGCGTGAGCGAAGAGAAGAACAAACACCGCGGCGTTGGCAACTTGTTCGACGTAAAACTGCGCGCGATTGAGAACCTCGCAAGTGTTGGCATTAAGGTTACGCTGGTTGTCACCATCGTCAACAACATCAACAACGACGGCATTGGTCAGATTGTTGAGTTTGCCGCCAAGAACATCGATAAGATCCAAACTATCGCATTCCAACCAGTATCGTTCACCGGTCGCGACGAAGATATCTCCGACGAGATGCGCAAAACATGGCGCTACACGTTGGCAGGTATGACACATGATCTAAAAGATCAACTAAGTGGCCAGCTGCAACCGCTGCGTGATTGGTACCCACTCTCGTCTTACTCTGCGTTTACGAGTGTGATGGACATGCTGCAGGGTGCCGATGCTCCGTGGGGTTGGTCGTCCTGTAATTGCCATCCAAACTGCGGCATCTTTACGCTAATGGTGGTAAACCGCCAAACGGGTGAATTTAAGTCGCTCTTTGAGTTCTTCAATTACGAACAGTTCATGAAGGACGTCGCCGTTATTACCGATACTGCGCGTGGACGGAAACTGTCGTACGCCCAGCTTGGCATGGCCATCATGCGCAACTTCGACGCTGAGCGAGCTCCCGAAGGATTTCCAATTTCGCAGATCGTCAATCTCTTCAAACCATCGTCGACGAATTCAAACTCTGATCGCAACGATCGAATGAAAACTCAAAGCGCTGGGGATCCAAACGACATTTGGCGCGTCCTGTGTGTGGAAGGAATGTGGTTTCAGGATCTTTTCAACTACGACTTCCGCCGCACTGAAATGTGCGTGATTCCCTACGGTACCCAGGAAGGTGAGATTTCATTCTGTGCTTACAACACGGGTGTTGGCTGGCGGCAGATCATCGAGAACATGCACAAGACTGCAAACCTCGGTGAGTGGTATGAAGAACACGGGCGGCATAAAGTTTATGCGGCCGGTAAGCCTGTGCCCTTAACATCGACCAAACACAGCTTGAGTCTCCCAATCATTCAAGCGGTCCTGGCCGAAGACGCCGACGAAAAACCCATTGCAGCGACACCTTATCTCGTCGAAGAAGAGACAGTTTCAGTTTAGGTTAGTTCAATCCAGGTTCTGTAACACTCTCCTCAAAGCTCGCCAATTTAAGTTGCTATATTTGTTCGAGTGAAGGACACCCCTATGACTAAAGCCCTATCTCCGATCCTGATTCTGACACTTAGCTTTACGTTAATTGCGCCCTGTCTGGTCACCGCTCAGGAACCAGCCGCAGCAGCGCCACAACAAACCGCTCCGCCGGTATTAACGAATAAAGACGTGCTGGATATGCTCAAGGCTGGCCTGGGCGCTGAGGTGATCGTCGCAAAAATAAAAAGCTCACCAGCCAACTTTGATACGAGTCCGGCGGCGTTGTCTGAGTTAAAGGCTGGTAACGTTCCCGAATCTGTCATCCTGGCGATGGTGAAAGGTCCAGCTGAAGTTGCTTCAGCTCCAGGAACAGTAGCACCAGACGGGACCGTTAACGTACCCGATGGAACTGAGGTTGAGGTCCAACTTACAAACACCGCTTCTGGTGAAGAGTTGAAGGTTGGAGACATTGTGGATTTCACTGTCGTTCGACCGATTCAAGTTGGGGGTGTCACAGTCTTCGAAAAAGATGCTGCGGGTCGCGCGAGAATTACTACCGCTAAAAGAGCCGGGCATTGGGGAAATGCCGGAAAACTAGAATGGGCCATGCAAGACGTGATGTCAGTCGATGGCAACAGGGTCTCCGCGCGTTTCACTCAACGACAAATCGGTGACAGCAAAGGCGGAACTGTTGCGGTGGCAGCTGTTGCTACCAGTGTGCTTCTTGGACCACTTGGATTGTTGTGGGGATTGAAGAAAGGTAAGCCTTCAATAATCCCGGCTGGGAATCGCTACAGTGTGTTTGTTAACGGAGACACGAAGATCAAAGGCAAGCCAGGAGTGGAGGCAGTCACCACCAATCCTTAGTCTCTTTGGAGTGCGGTGGCCTGGCACCGCTTTGTCACAACGAGACTCTAAGAGACGGTCCTTATAATTCTTTGCTTATGATTCTTTTCGACGAGTCTTGCTGTGACAAAGCGGTGCCAGGCCTGTCTCTTATACACATCTGACGCTGCCGACGATGAGTAC
>JBKPQV010000395.1:0-5267 GCA_046734235.1 Acidobacteriota bacterium | reverse complement strand
GCCGTCGGCAGATCAGATGGAGAGAGTCTGTCACAACCTTCGCACAGGCCTTCGTGCCTTTGGGTTTCAGCATGTGGCTCGCCCACTTCTCTTATCACCTGTTATCAGGAGCATTGACAGCATTGCCCGTGATTCAACGGGCCGGCACGAGCGTGGGATTGACGATGTTGGGAATGCCTGATTGGTCCCTTTCTTCACGGATGGTTATATCGGATTGGCTTCCGTCACTCCAACTCTCAGCCCTCGGACTGGGGTTACTCTGCACTCTGTATGTCGGCTGGAGGCTGGCTATTAGCTTTCGTCTCAAGTTTTCGCGAACGCTGGGAATGGCGGCGCCCTGGGCAGTTCTTGCTCTGCTGCTTTACTTCGCAGGTACATGGACCGTCCTGCAACCGATGCAGATGCGTGGGATGATGATGAATGGAATCGACGACTGGTGTATCAGCAAATGAATGTGATAGCGAAAAGATTAAACTTGGTGCGCGGTCACTTTTTGGGCCAGGCGCTAGTTCTCCTCATTGTGATCTTCGGAACTGCAATCATCGTTAGAGCTGACGGCGGAAATGTCTTGTGGCAACAAACCACTGGCCCAATTACAGTGACAGCATTCGGTACTCAGAACCAGCTACGACCAGGCCCGGCCGACTTCAGCTTTCTCGTGGAGAATACGGAGCAGCGGCGACCTGTTCTTGATGCAAGCCTTTTCGTCGCGCTCGAGAATGAAAACGGTGTAACGATCCGTGGCGAAGCAACACACGACCAGGCTCGTAACAAACTCCTCTACTGCAGTGTCATGAATTTAGCCATCTCGGGCAAGTGGCGAATGAAAGTGATCGTGACTCACGGCAGTGAGAACTACGATTTCGTTAAGGAGGTCGAGGTCAGAGAGCCTCAATCACCGCTCATAGTGCAATGGAGACTGATAGTCCTTCCTTTCACAATTATCATCTTATTCGTCGTTCACCAACGCCTGGCCTGGAAGGAAAGAACTTTGCCATAGGCAAGATCCGTTCACTTGGCCGGCTTTGCCTCAAAAGTTGATTTGCACCCGTGTATCGGCTTCGCCGCCCGTTGTGAGGATGTGGCTATGCCCTTCCGTAGCCGCACCAAGGACCCGGCTACGCCGCTTCGATCGGCCTCAAACGAAATTCTATCTTGGACCTAAGGGGTGTAGCCCAAACAAAGGGGCGTAAACTTACGGAAGGGCATAGCCACATCCTCACAACGGGCGGCGAAGCCAATACGCAAGTGTAAATTGATTTTTGAGGAACGCCGCTCATTCCCAATCGAAACGCCCCGCCCCATTTGCGTGATTTAGCCTGGGGGGTTTTATCAAAACATAAAATATAGTTTCGAAGCTCGGACTCAACTGTCCTAACTGGCCAATTCAGCGTTAACATACTCACAAATCGCAGACTGGGACCGACAGTTAGTTTGATGGAGACAGACGTAGCTTCGTAATGAATAACTACTTTCCGAATCAGATCTGCACCGACACTCACCGTTCCCCACTCTCACCTACGCGTTTTTAAGGTCACGCGCGTGGTGCTTGTTCGCGAAGAAAAGCAGCGAGGAAGACGTAATCAATGCAGGCCTCCCTTTCAGTCTGGAATGATGACGACGCCAGATCGTTCATCAACGAGTATTACAACGCGTGGTCGGGTACAGATGAAGATCTCATCATGTCTTACTACTCCGACAACGTGGTGCTGGAGATTCCAGGCGCTGTGATGGAAGGGCGCCAGGCCGTCCATGAACAATTCGTACGCCCCTTTATCACCGCCTTTCCAGGGAATCGTCACCTCATAAAGAACATAATTTTTGGATCAGGATCCATCGTTGTAGAGTGGAGTTTTGAGGCACAACACCGTGGGCCGTTTGTTGGACATGCGCCGACTGGCGTCCGCCTTAAAGTTCCGGGCTCAGGCGTTTATGAGTATGACGCTGCTAAGCGACAGATCACCGGTGGACGAATCTACTTTGATATTGGCACGCTGCTGCAGACCATTACTAACGTGCCGGTCAGTGATCCGAAAACGGTAGCTGAGGCTCTTCAGTTAACCGAACACAATTCAAGCGTAATCATCAACGCCATTCCGACCGCGGCATGGACCACACTTCCCGACGGATACTGTGACTTCCTCAATCAACGCTGGCTTGATTATGCAGGCATGACTTCAGAGCAGGCCCAAGGCTCGGGCTGGGGTGAAGCGATTCATCCAGACGATCGTGAACATCTCGTTGAGATTTGGCAATCGGCTCTTGCTTCAGGATCGCCCGTCGAGGGTGAAGCACGCATGCGTCGTTACGACGGTGCGTATCGTTGGTTCCTCTTTCGTGCAAATGCAGTACGGGATGAGTCAGGCAAAATAATCAAATGGTACGGAACCAACGTTGATATTGAAGACCGAAAGCGCGTGGAGCAAGCCTCACGGGCCAGCGAACTCTCCTGGCGTCAGATCGTCGACAACATTCCCGGGCTGGTTGCCACGATGAGCTCTTCGGGTGAAGTCGAATTTCTCAACCGTCAGACGCTCGAGTACTTCGGCAGGACGGATGACGACCTAAAGAATTGGTCCATGATCGGTGTTGTTCATCCCGACGATCTAGCCCGCGTAATTGAAGTGCGCACAAAATCGATCGAGACAGGACAGATCTATGAGATAGAACACCGCTGCCTGGGAGCGGATGGCGTTTACCGTTGGTTCCAAGTTCGCGGTCTGCCGGTTCGAAATGAGGAAGGCGCGATCACTTCCTGGTACCTATTGCTCACTGACATTGAAGACTTAAAAAAAGCTGAAGAGGCTCTTCGGTCAAGCGAGCGCAATCTCAGTCTGACCATCAACACCATCCCAACCTTCATAGCGGTGACGCGACCCGATGGGTTCATCCTGTCGGTGAATCAAGCCGCGCTGGATTACCACGGTATCACCCTGCACGATACGCAGCACGATGACTTCCGCACTCGGTGGTACCACCCGGATGATTGGCCCAGGCTGGGCGAGGAGCTTAAGGACGCTTACCAAGAAGGACGACCGTTCGAGTATGAGGTCCGTGCGCTGAGCAAGGACGGCGAGTATCGCTGGTTCCTGGTCCGCTGTAATCCTTTAATGGACCATCAAGGGAAGATTGATCGATGGTATGTGACCGCGGTCGACATTGAGGACCGCAAGCGCACCGAAGAAGCACTTCGGAAGAGCGAGCGTCAGTTTCGTCTGCTGGTCGAGACAATCCCGGCATTGGTATGGCGTAGTACGCCAGAGGGCGACCTTGACTACTTAAACCGCAGGGCTGTCGAGTATCTCGGTCACACAGCGGAAAACTTAGCCGGCGGAAGGTGGCTTGAACTCGTACATCCCGATCACCGTGATGCGACCTTGCAACGATGGCTGCACTCGGCCACTACGGGATTGGCGTACGAGGATGAGTACCAGCTCAAGCGAGCGGATGGTCAGTATCGATGGATTCAGTCCGTCGGAGAGCCTTTCCTCGACACAGACGGTCGGATCGCCAATTGGTATGGCGTGGTGTTCGACATCGATGACCGAAAACGGGCGGAGGAGGCCCAGATCCGACGAGCGGGTGTTCGGGGTGACGTGAGCGCTGCCTTTTCCAAGCCGATTCACTTGCAAGAGATTCTGCGCGGATGCACGGAGGCCATCGTTCGTCACCTCGACGCCGCCTTTGCTCGGATCTGGATGTTAAGCGAGGATGAAAACACGCTAGAGCTGCAGGCGAGCGCCGGGATGTACACGCGTTTGGATGGTTCATATAGCCGGATCCCCGTCGGAGACCTGAAGGTCGGAGCGATTGCCCGGGAGAGGAAGGCGCATTTGACCAATGATGTTATGAACGATCCACGGGTGAATAATAAGGGGTGGGCAAAGTCTAACGGAATGGTTGCCTTCGCCGGATACCCGTTGGTTGTCGAGGACCGGCTGATTGGAGTGGTAGCGCTGTTTGCGCACCGCCCACTTTCGGAATCCATTCTTGACACCCTCGCATCGGTTGCCGACACGATCGCGCAAGGGATCGAGCGCAAGCGGGCGGAGGAAGATCTCAGAAATGCGCTTGAGGAAATCCAAAAGTCGGAATCCAAACTGCGGCAGGTGATTGATGCCATCCCGGCACTCGCGTGGTGCAATCTGCCGGATGGTCCAAATGAGTTCCTCAATAAAGGCTGGCATGATTATACGGGCCTCTCCGAGGAAGAGTCGCATGGCTGGGGCTGGCAAGCTGCATTTCATTCTGATGACCTACCAGCATTAATGGAGAAATGGACCACGATGTTGGCTTCCGGAGAGCCAGACGAGATCGAAGCCCGACTTCGTCGACATGATGGTGTTTATCGCTGGTTTCTTATTCGCGCTGAACCGTTCCGTGATGACTGTGGAAACATTCTTAGGTGGTACGGCACAAGCACTGATATTGAAGATCGCAAAAAGGCTGAAGAGGCTCTACTGTCGAACGAGCGCAATTTGAGGCTGATCATCAACACCATTCCTACACACATTTACGTATTGAACACCGAAGGATCCGTCCAGTATGTAAATCAGGCTGTAATGGATTACACCGGCCTCAGCATGGATGATGTACAAGAAAAGGATTATCGGGATCGCGTTATCCACCCGGAAGATTTTAAGAGAGTCCGCGCAACGCGCTCGGTGGGGCTGAAGCATGGCGCACCATTCAGCACTGAGCAGCGAGTTCTGGGCAAAGACGGGCAATATCGCTGGTTCCTGGTGCGCTACAACCCCCTGCTCGACGAGCAGGGACGTATCGTTCGGTGGTATGTGACCGCATTCGACATCGAGGACCGCAAACGGGCGGAGGCGCTGGTCGAGCAAGCCTACCTTCGTCTTGCCGAAGCCCAGCGGGTGAGCAAGACGGGCAGCTTCATCACGGATTTGCTGTCGGACGAGCACAACTGGTCCGAGGAACTCTGCCGGATCTTCGAGCTCAATCCAGGGACCAGAGTTACATCTGAGGCGATTCGCGCGCTCTTCCATCCGGAGGACCTACCACTATACGAGGAAGCGTTCAAGCGCGCTGTCGAGGCTGATCAGGATATCGATATCCACTACCGCATCATCACGCCGGCTGGAAACGTTAAGCATCTTCATGCCGTGTCCCACTTACTGGACACGGGCGCGGGTCAACCTGTCTACATCGGCGCAATTCAGGATGTGACCGAAAGCAAGGTCGCCGAGCAGGAGTTGACCAGAGCTCGCGCCGACCTCGCCCACATGTCACGGGTTACGACATTG
>JBKPQV010000394.1:0-2611 GCA_046734235.1 Acidobacteriota bacterium | reverse complement strand
CAGTGCGTAGGTCAGCAGGCCATGACCTAATTGAGCAACCTCCAATGCCGCTTGATAGCTCTGGGCTGCAGTGAGGATATACATCCCTTTCTCGTACGCGAGTTGCGCGAGCCCTTTGGAATTCATCGGCCCACGCCGCTTTTCTTCTGTTTCAAGCGCTTGTCCTGAATTGCAGGCATCAATTAGCAACAACAGGTGATGTGCCTCTACGTTCTCCAACGCTTGTTCCAACTCAATATCCGAAATGCTACGAGAGAGTATTGTGTTCAGAGCTTGCTCGGTAAGTTCAGATCTTTTACCGGCATAACCGAGATCGTTCGGAATGAGGTAGAAGCGCTGTCCATGTGCTGTGCCATGTCCGGCGAAGTAAATGACAACAGTATCTTCCGGCTCTGCTCGTTTGAGCCTATCGAGTTCTGGCAAATTGGTTGTTGCAGGCGAAGATCGATCAGCGCCTGACAACCGTTGTAAAGCCGAAAGAATATTTGCTTTCGTTGCGTTTTGATTTATGAGAGGAATGATTTCAATGCGTCCGGACGGTGAGGACTGCGAGACCCTCTTGCGCAATTCATCAGAGAAGATCTGTGCATCTGCCACAGCATACTTGAGGTTGTACTGGGGGTTGGCGTATTCGTTAAGTCCGATAGTAAGAATGTAAGTAGTGCCAGACCGTTTCAAACTATCCGAACCGGTCAGGGGCAACTGTGCGTCTTTGCTCTTAACGTTATCTCTATTGAAAGCATAGGCTGTTAATCGATTCGCACCGGTTATGAGCGTTACGTCTGCCTCAAGCGTCACTTCTGTTTGTCCGTTCAAAACATCGCCATGCCAAACTCGGATGAGGGAACCGTTGCGAAACAGCCGAAGATCACGTGCTCCGCAGCCGCGCGGGTTTTCTTTATCAGGTTGCGCATCAATAACCTTGATCTTCACTTTCACCTGACGTAAGCCAATTGGCTGAGGTTGTTCGTACACCAGTGACAATTTGAGTAGTGGCTGACGTCGATCCTTGGTGGAGACGTCGTCACGCACCCGTGGACGCTTTCCTGCGAAGACGTCGGCGAGCATACCCGGGTAATAGAACTCATTAAAAAACCACTCGATGGGGGCGACGTTGAATGTGTCCTGGTTATAGCGCCAGAGAATCTGGTTCCAGGAAACAGGGGTACCATCAAACAAACCTTGCGGTGTAACGGTCACCCATTCGCCGCCATCGTCTAACGAAACTAAGGTGAGCACATGCTCACCCGTTCTGGTGTCCCACAAAAAGGTTGAGCCATCATCACTGGCAGATGCGAGCAAGGTTGATTTGGGGCTGAAGTCGAGAGAGTTGATGTTAACCGTGTGTCCAACTAGTGAACGTAATTCGGTTAAGGTTGTCACATCCCAAAGCTGTATAACGTTGTTCTCGCCGCTCGCTGCGAGTAGTCGCCCGTCACGGCTGAAGTTAATTTGTGTGATGGCTCCGGGCTGAGTCTTAAAGGTTCCAATGCGCTGGCGGTTTGAAACGTACCAGAGTGTTACTTCACCGGCACTTCCGGTAGCTAACATCTGATCATCAAAACTGAAAGCGAACGAGGTGATTTGCTCGTTAGTATTGAAGTGTTGAGCAATTGCATTTTTTATGGGTGCACCAGTTACTGTGTCCCACCAGACCAATTGGCCCACGCTGTCGAGCGTCACAAGAATGCGACCGTTTGCAATGAAAGCCTCGTCGATGGCCTCGTCCTTCAGAGTAATCCGACTTGTGTTATGTCCGGTTTTTAAGTCCCAAATTTTCAATTCCGTTCCGCGGGGTGATTTCCTGCGCGAGCTTGGTGGTTCGACATGCTCGTAGGTAGACATTAACAAGGCGCCATCTCGACTGAACTTGAGTTGCTGAATGGTTCCAATACTCGCAGTTGATGTGAGCGCATGTATTTGACGTCCAGTAGACGACTCGAAAATCCTGATGGCACTTGAATTTCTGACATATGCCGCAACAAGGCGTCCATTAGGACTTGGGACAGCAAACATTGTTTCAGGAAGACCAGCTACCAGACGCTCGCCATGGCCCGTTTGCACATCCCAGCTAGTTCGGCCACCTGAAAATAGACGTGTCCCGTCGTTACTAAAGCTGACGTTGTACGCGGCATTCGTACGTCCGTTAAGCCTGAGGAGTTGCTTCCCACTCTTGGTTTCCAACACCGTTGTGGGATTGCCCTCACCTGAGGTAGCAACACTTCGTCCGTCGTAGCTGAAGCTTACGACCGGCGGGAATTGCGAGGCGGCAATTCCGTTTTTTGCTATTTGCAATGATGTGAGCGAATGCCGTTCAGCTACGTCCCAAAGTTTGACTGTGTTGCCCTGGGCGAGCGCGAGAAGGCGACCGTCTTGACTGAATTGTACTGAACAGTAGTCATCGGTTGTTTGGTCCAACACCCGTTCCTTTTGATTTGACGATGCGTGCCATAGTGTCCATTTTCGGTCTACGATGGCTGACACAAACAACTGTCCAGCAGATGTAAACGACACAGCTGCGTTATTGATAGGTCCGTTGGTAAGTGAGAAAGAGCGCAATTCCTTACCGGTGGTAAGATCGAAAGTGATGACGACTGATCTGGCCGCGCCT
>JBKPQV010000393.1:0-5797 GCA_046734235.1 Acidobacteriota bacterium | reverse complement strand
TGTTTAAGTTGCCCCTCGCTATAACTATACTGAAACGAATTGAAGATGGCAGTTTGAAGTTAGATCAAAACGTTCATATTGGTCCTGATGAGCTCATGGTAGGCACGAGGGCGAACAGTCAGCGTTGGCAAAAACCGGTCGATTTTACTATTAAGCAGTTGCTGGAATTTTCGATAATCGAAAGCGACAACACATCAAGTGAAAAGCTGTTGCAACTTGTAGGTGGACCTCAAGCTGTCACAGAACGTATGCTCTCTTTGGATCTCCAACACATAAATATCAAGACGACCATCAAGGACTACGTTGCCACCCGGAGCAATCCGAATACAGGCTCGGCGGCAGGGTTAGTGAAACTGTTATCGAAGTTACAGAATGGGGAATTACTGCAGCCAGCCCAAACAGATCTCGTGATCGGAATGATGGAACGGGCAAAGACCGGACTGCATCGTCTCCGAGGTAATCTTCCGCAGGGCACAAAGGTAGCAGACAAGACCGGTTCTGGTGATCCGAATACAAAAACAAATTTTGCGATATCAACAAATGATGTAGGGCTAATTACGTTGCCCAATGGTCGTGGCCATTTGGCGATGGCAGTGCTCCTATACGAATCAACGCTTTCAGATGAGGCGCAGGAGAAACTCATTGCGGACCTTGCACGGGCAGCATTTGATGCTTACTCGACAGTCCGTTGATACGTTGTTCAACTTACTAGCCACCGATAACACGAATGAAACGTATTAAGAGTAAATCGTTCGGCGTCGGAATTCTTACTCTTGAGTGCTTTTTGGCGTGCTCCTTAATATTTACTCCCTCGCTATCGGTTAAGTCACAAACAACATCTTCTCAGTCACCAACAGATTTTTCCGAAGTTCGAAAGCTGATTCAAAAGGAGATGTTTGCGAGGAAAATACCGTCGATTTCGGTTGCTGTTGCGCGCAAGGGAGAGATCATTTGGGAAGAAGCGTTTGGATTTGCGGATAAAGAGAATGGGATTCCCGCAAACCAGGACACGATGTATTACGTCGCTTCTGTTACCAAGAGCTTCACCGCGACGGCAGTCGCTATGCTCGCCGAGCGGAAGCAGTTAGATCTCGACCGGCCAATCAATGAATACATTAAACCGATGAAGGTGTGGAGTCCGATTTGGAATCCGCGGGAGGCTACTGTCAGAAGAGTGGCCACGCACATGGGAGGACTGACGACGTTTGGACGGAACTGCTGGGCGGATCAGGACAATTGTCGAATCTCAGCTGACGAAACAATCGCACGTTACGGCATCATTTTCTGGAGACCAGGTGATCACTTCGATTATTCAAACCTGGGTTATGGAATCCTCGGAGAAGCGATTCGGGGGGCATCAGGTAAGAGCTATGCGGATTTCCTGCGTGACGAATTGTTTCTTCCACTCGGAATGACCCGTGCTTCGGTTGGCGTCGCAAGTGGTTTTGAAAAGTATGCTGCCATTCGATATAGCCCGGTTAACGGTCGGCGTGCGATTGCCTTTTCTGCGTCACCAGCAGCTTCGGGAATTTATTGCAATGCGCATGGTTTGGCGCTCTTCGGTATGTTTCACCTGAAGTCGCACTTAGCCAACCAAAAGGCGATTCTTTCAGATAAGTCCATTGAGATGATGCAGAACTCCACGGCCAGTACCGGTGGTAGCTCGCGTTACGGAATGGGTTGGTGGGTAACCGAAGATCTAAACGGATATAGAAGTCTACTTGGCCAGGGGGGAACAGATGATGCGATGGCGTTTCTTCGGTTGATTCCGTCTGAAGAGATTGCAGTGGTGATGTTGACCAATACGGGTGACGAGTTTCCTCCAAAGATCGTCGATGAGATCCTTTCAACACTCCTACCTCAATACCGCTTGAGAAGTCAGAATGCGCCCATCAACAGCGCGCAACCAGCCAGCACGCAGATCAAGACATTTTCGTCTTTTATAGGGAACTGGGTGGGAAAGGTGCACACCTATCGCGGAGATGTGCCAATTACTATGACTATGTCCGCCTCGGGCGATGTTCAAGCAAAGGTCGGGAGTGTTTCAGCTACGACGGTCAAGAAATTCGAGCTCTCAAACGAAGGATTACTGGGACGTCTTACCGGCAAACTCGGAACTGATGATGACACTGGACCCGAACCTTATGATCTTGATTTCGAGTTGTACCGCAAAGGGAACATGCTCTACGGCTCTACCACCACGCGCCCAGGTCCAGGCGCACGATACGGTGCGAGGTTGAGTTACTGGGTTGAATTGAGGAAAGCTAGTGGCGGCAGATAGCTTAGAGCGACCTGGTGTCAGGCTATTTAATCTTCTTGCCTTCTGTTTGCCTGCCACCCTGATCAAGCTGAACCCCAGTGACCTTGCCATCTGTATCCTTGATGAAGGTTAACTTTGCCTTGATTCCACGTGGTGAGAAACTTGTCTCCGACTCGGCAACAATTTCCACGGCGGATTGATTGGTAGCCTGGGTCATAAACTTCTCGCCTTCACGAAATACACGCAGAACAAAACCTGGTGCCAGTTCATACTCTCCCACATATGCGTCGAAAGTCTTTGCATCAATTGCCACTGGCGGCTTTTCAAGTTTCTTCAGTGCTTCAATGGCACTCGTGTTCCCCGGATTCAGCTCGAGAGCCTTCTTATAGTTGGCCATTGCAAGCTCTCTTTGGTTGAGATTCAAGTAAGCTTCACCGAGGCTGTCGTATGTGTTTGCGGCTTTAGGATAAGCCTCAACGTTAAGCTTGAAGATTTCGATCGCCTCTTTGCCTTTGCCAGATCGCATCAGCACGTATCCAAGTTGATTCAGTTCGCGTTCTGCAAAATCGTAGGTGGCCGACTCCTTAGCCTTAAGCTTACGATACTGGGAGATGCCTGCTTCAATCCCTTTATCCTTAATTGTCTGATTCAGTATCGCCACAATCGACATCTTCGGCATTTCATACGGCTGCGTGTAAAGAATCCTTGCGAGCTTTTCACTCAGTGGTCCAGGGCTCTGTCCGGTATTATCCAGGAGTACGATCAAATGCTTTTCTTTTGGAAAACGCACGATGATTGTTGCGAACCCATTAATGCCTCCGCCGTGCGAGAATTCCTGTACTGGCTGATTGTTTGGCTTGAACGAAGCGTCAGTAACTCCCCATCCATACGCATATTTCTCAAGAAACGGTTTATACATCAGCTCTTTAGAAGTAGCCGAGAGGAGCTTGTCTGTGTAGAGAGCCTGGTCCCATAAATACAAATCTTCGACGGTCGAATACATCGAGCCCGCCGCGTAAGGTAGCGACATATCGAGGTAAGGCGCATTGGTATAACCATCGGGCGTTTTGGAGTAACCAGCCGCGCGTTTCTCAAGAATTGTGTCGTGGTGATCGTAGCCGGTATTCTTCATTCCAAGTGGATCGAGTATTGTTTCCTTCAACGCCTGTTCATATGGTTCACCGGTCACCTTTTCGATAATTGCGCCAAGAAGGAAATAGCCGGAGTTGTTGTAAGCGAACTTTGATCCAGGTTCGAATTCCAGATCACCGCTGCAGTATTTCTTCACAAACTCATCAACTTTGTATGGATTACGGCTTACGTCCGCAAAGAAGTTTGGCAGTCCGGTGTAACTCGGGATGCCCGAGGTATGTGTGAGCAGATGATGGATTGTGACTTTTTGTCCATTATCTTTCCGATAGTCAGGCAAGTAGTCGGAGATCTTGCTGTCTAGTTTGATCTTTCCTTGCTCAACTAATTTCATCACTAGCATAGAAGTGAATTGCTTGGTGATTGAGCCAAGCCGAAACTTCGTATCGGGCGCGTTTGGAATCCCCCACTCCATGTTCGCCATGCCGAAGGCGCCCTTGTAAATAATTTTTCCGTTCTCTGCGACTAATGCCGTGCCATTGAACTGCCGGTATTTGTGTGCCAACGCCAACACTTCCTGAATCTTGGCAGGTTTGTCCTGGGCCAGCAGAGTGAATTGAGAGAGAAGCAATATCGCTGGAGCAAAGATCAGAAGCCGTGCAACCGGGAGCTTCTGGAATCGTCGAATGCTAATCATGAGAATGGACCTCGTTTTTACGGGAGTTGGATACGGTTAGTGAGTGAGGATACTAAATCCGGGCCTTGGATACTACGCAGCGCGGCGAAGCCGCAACCGAAGGTTCATCCTGAAAGGATGTAAGTTAATAGCCGTGGGTGAGTCCCGACACATCGGTACGAACCGATGGATTTGACTGACCCTGTAAGGTCAAACCCAAGGAGTATTAAGCCTTCCTTGGAGTGCGGGGGCTCGGCACCCCGTTGTCACAAATAGACTCAATGTCCCAATTTAAAGAGCGCGGGATCTTTTAGTCTCGCTGTAACAAAGCGGTGCCCGGTCACCGCACTCCAAAGAGTTCCGCAATAGCGGAGCCAATCTCCAGTGGCTCAGTTTTATTGGTCGATGATATGGTTGATTCGCGGTGGACGATGATCGTCGGAAGCTGGCTCTTGCGGCTAAATGGGAGCGGCAACAGAGAAAACATTCGGAGGTAAGAGCTGGTTATGAAATCCGCCACCCGGCTTATTGTGAGCGTGCTTGGGTTCAGCTTGCTCGTAACGCTTACGGTAAGAGCACAAAAACCAACCCCCAAACCTGCCGACCCGGAAATGGATCGTGTGCAGGGAATGATTAAGCAAGCTAAGACAGAAGAAGAACAGTTCTCAAAGTCCGGCGGCGATGCAACAGCCCCTCATCATCCCAATCTAAAATGGGCTTCGACTCTCTGGAATTATCGCCGCAAACATCCCCACACGCCCGCAGCAACACTTGCAGCAACTGAAGCCTTGCGTCTCCTTTTCCGCGCCAATCGGTTTAGCGAGATGCAGACGAAAGCAGACATCTTGAAACTAACTGATCCTGCGTGGAGACAGGCCCTCAACGTGTTGCTCTCCTCAGCCATCAGAACAAAAGAGTACGCATACTTCATCAGGAAAGCCGAAGCAGTTGAGCAGGGCGCTATTGATCAGGAGATCAAATCGAAGGCACGCTTCATTCTTGGGGAGGGACTCTGGAGAAAGGGTGATGTCGAGCAAGCGAAAATTGCTTTTCAGACCGTGATCACTCGGTATCCTAAGATGCCTTACGCCGAAGAAGCAGAAGGCAATTTGAGAGAGATTGAGTTTCTAAACGTCGGACAGCCTGCTCCATTGTTTGAGCGAACAACAATCAACGGCGAGCCGTTTTCTCTTGCAAGTCTAAAGGGCCAAGTGGTAGTGCTGAAGTTCTGGGGCACGTATTGAAAGCAGTGCGTGGAGGAGTCTCCTCTACTGAAAGAACTCTATGCGCAGTACAAAGATCGAGGAGTAGCGGTCGTTGGAATTTCACTTGATGACGACGTCACGCCAGTCAAGGAGATGGTAGCCACTAAAGGGTTGAATTGGACACAAGTGTGGGATGCTGATCAAACAATCTCGAAGCTCTTCAATGTCAAAGGCACGCCTTTTTATTATCTAATCGATCGGGATGGAAAGATTGTGGCCAAAGATATTCCATTCAAGAAACTTAACGATGCGATCCTGGAGCTGTTGAAGAACTGAAACACTTCTCTACTTAATTTCGGCTAGTTCTCCGCCCGTGCACTTGAATGATTCCGGAAATATCGCCAACCCCAATCGTTCTCTCGCAGTTACAGCTTTCAAAAAATCTGTCCCATTGAATGAACGATCAATCAAATCGCGATTCGCCTTTCTTGTGTAATCAGCAAACTTTGTTGTCACATCACCAGGCTCTTTTACATCAATATCCAGCATCTTCACCGCCGTGCTACA
>JBKPQV010000392.1:0-5399 GCA_046734235.1 Acidobacteriota bacterium | reverse complement strand
CGAGCCTTTTGGCTTCGACAAAAACTTCCGCTCGGTGTAGTGAATTACGACCTTTGAATCGTCGCTTGCCTGACTAAATCTTCCGGCAAGCTGTGCGGCCTCAATAACAGTACGCTGGGGGATCTCTTTCCGGGTTGGATTACGGACCACGACATGGGAGCCTGGATAATCTCCGGCGTGCAACCAGAGGTCATTTGGTCGCGCAATACGGAAGGTTAAGTTGTCGTTATCCTTCGCAGCCCGTCCCACGAGTATCTCGTAACCATCAGTTGAAAGATATCGACGAACGCCTGAAAGTGCCGGTTCACTTTTTGTTCTCTGCTTCGGCGGAGTCTTCTTGTTTTGTGAATCGGCAAAGTTAGCTAGCGCGGACTCATCACGTTCACGCGTTATTCGCTCAAGCAGTTGTTCACGTTGTTGTAGTTCCTCGATTTCACGTGCGAGGCTTGTTAGACGAGTGTTTATCTCCTCGTGGGCTCGTTTCGCTTTAACGTATTGTCGAAAGGTTGCGGCAGCTGCATCCTGGAGTGAAATTTCTTCATCAAGATCGACAACGATCCAAGGCTCATTGTCCGCATATAAATCTTTGATCCTGACCAGGTTCCCATCGCGAACGGCAGTAGACACATTTGCAAGCAATAGATCTCCAAGGCGCCTGTGTTTTTCTGGATCTCCATGCCCGGCAAGATCCTCGGTCAAATTATTTTTCAGTCGAAGCTTTTGAGTCTTTGTTTGGCGCAGTTGATTACGAATTGAAGCCACTCGTGAAATGAAAAGTTGATCAGCGTCTTTTGCCTGAAAGTATTTGTCAGCCGCCTCGGACGCCGAACCTTTTATCGAGATGGTTTCTTCAAGTACCCGCGACTCGTTGTTTGGCGGTGGGATATACAACTCGTTAAGGTTCTGTCCCTTTCCTCTTGGTGGTCTAAGAGCCGCGACGATCCTGTTGAGTTCGTCCAATATCAGAAGGTTAGTGGCCTTACCGGTTAACTGGCAGATGAGCCGGCGGAAGTAGACGACTCCAAGTTCGTCCGCGACTCGAACGGTCAATCGTACGACACGATCCTGACCATCTTTTTCCAGGCTCACTATCTCACCACCGGCAAGTTGTGTTCTAAGCATTTGGCCAAAAGGTAACAAAGGACCTGATTGCTTCTCTACTTCTTTCAATTTTCTGTGGATGAGATAGAAACGTGGACTTGCAGGCTCAGCGCTTATGAACAGAAAAGCTCCACGGATTCCGATATCGAGCGCAAATGACAATGGGGCGTTCTGGAAGATCTTGCCAATGAATTTTCCCTTGGCAAGCGGACGAACTTCTTCAACGACGCTTTGTATGAGCTGTGGATTCATTAGCGCAATCGAGGCTACCAGATTCGTTGTGCTAAACAAAAAGGCCCGCACGATTGGATCGGCGGGCCATAGTTAGTGTGTGGAAGCGAGCTAAGTCAAGATCACCGTTGTTCCCGTAAACCGATCGTGAGCAGTTTGGCCTTCGCGACTAATCAGTGCGAACAGGATTCCCAGTCCGGCGAGTGCTATTGAAATTAGATACAAGAACGAGCGTCCCACTGACTGACTTCCAGTTGGGATGAGCCCTGTTTTAGTGTCAATAACCCTGAGTGAAAACAATCTCATTGCGAAAGTGCGTCCGGTCAGAGCGGTCGACAACGTGAGATAAATAAAAGTTACTACCACCAATGAACCCGCGAGAACTTCAATTACTCTCAGGTCCTGAAGATTGCTTCCTGTCATCCTCATCGCAAAAGCAATGGGAGTACAAAACAGGGCGCAGATTATTAAGTCGAAAAACGCACAGACGAAACGACGAAATGCGGCCGGTCGCTGCGTGTTTGCTTCGTCTACTCGAACAGTTCGTGAGATTGAATCCAGGTAGTTGAGTGCCGGGTCATTCGGATCATCAACAATCAAGCGCTTGGGAGCCGGTTTGGTATCTAAATGCTTTTGCTCCGGCTCTGGTTCAATGGTTGAAACCACGACTAGGTTGTGACTTTTCTCGATTTGAGGCGGCGCTATAGTTTCTACTTCTATCTGTTCCTCAACTTCTGAATCGAAGATCAGCTGGGGTGTAGTGACTTCTGTAAGTACATCTGGTTCGCGTTCTTCTCGCGCGGGAGCATAGGCCACAGCCGTGGCCAAAACATTTACCTGGTGCGTTGGATCTGGGCTTGTAGGTTGATGGGCGCGTTCGATTCGCTTCAGGGCCGCGGCAACCAGCGGGTTCATCTCCGGCATTTCAGCTGGTGGGAGTAGTTCGAGTTGTGGCTGGGTGGCCTCGGATTCGTTTGAAGGACTTTCAATGGTAGCGGCTTCACGCGCTGCTTCTCGCGCACGACGTTCCTGAACTTCACGTACTCGCTCGCTTAGTCCTTTTCTCCATTCAGGCAGGGAGTGGCGATTTGCGCCGGGGAACTCAATAAGTGTCGATTTTTTTGACTGTGATTGCGCTTGGGTGTCACTAACCGAATTCATTAGGGATTCCTGACCAGGGCTTAGCTCAATTTCCTCTATTTCGTTATTCTGGTTAGTTTCTGTACCAAGAATGGCACAGCAGTCCGCATTTTCCGAGATAGCGCCGCAAGAGGGACAATGCATTTGATAGCTGCCTCCGGGGGATTGCCGACGAGGAGGATCTACATTGTTGTTCCCGCTTATCGGCTGCGCAATCGGGCGCATCCTATCAGGAAAAACTTTAAGTGGTCAATGAGAAAATCATGATGGCGTTGAAGTTGTCGGTTGTCAGGTGAGCGTCAATTGGGGTGCGGTGTCGTCAGGTCAGAGTCGAGTGCGGCCGGCAAACCCGGCGTCTACGTCGTGCCACCACTCCAGCTCGTCCCCCTCCCCAAGCTGCCAACAGAGCAAAACTACCCTGCCGTCTCGAATGGTTGGAAAGTCGATCAAGCCCCGCTCAAAGTCTTTTAGTTGAATGCCGAGATTATCTAATTCAGCTACGCGATTGGTGAGGGATGTTACCAATTCTGCGTAGTGAATTCCGTAGGGAATACCGCCTCCACCCCGCTCAGCGGCTTCAGCGGCAATTTTGGCCTCGTTTTTATAGGTACTCAGGCCCTGGTGCAGCTTGCGGATGCTCATTACGATCTCCCTGGCAACCGGGAGGAGCGCATTGGCTTCCTCTAACGTGAAGATCTTCATCGCTTAGCGGTCATCGGTAATGCGAATAAATTCCGCGGAGGCCTGAAACTCGGCCTCTTCCTCTTCAATTTCGGCTTCTATTACTACACGCATAGCCGCTTGAAAGGCATCGTGAGGAGATTCCTGAAGTTCCATCGGCTGCTCCATATACTGCGGTGGAATGTGATCGTGGAGATGGGCTTCGTCGTAACGCGTTCCATGAGTAAGTTCCTTGCGAACCTTCTCCGCGATCTCACCGAGGTCTATAAAGTAATCTGCTACGTCGATAAGTTTAGGCGCGGTATTCGATCTGAATCCGGCGATTTCGACACGACACCCTTTGTAAGCGACCGCGTTCACGGCATACACAAAATCTTCATCACCTGATACCAGCACCGCAGTATCGTAACGACCGGCGAGCGATAACATGTCTACAGCGATTTCAACATCGAGGTTAGCTTTTCGAGTGCCATCGTAAAAGGTTTTGAGCTCCTTCTGAATCACTCGAAAACCGTTGCGGCGCATCCAGAGTAGAAAGCCTTGTTGTCGTTCGGCACCGACGTCTACACCAGTGTAAAAGAAAGCTCGAAGCAGACGACCATCACCGAGCAAGACTCGCAAGAGTTTGTTGTAGTCGATATCGATATTGTGAAAACGCGCTGCGTGAAAAAGATTATTTCCGTCTATAAAAACTGCGACTCTACCTCGATGACCAAGTTGCCAGGAAACATTATTAGTCGGATCGTAGTTGTTCATGACTGACTCCACACGTGCCCTTTGTTCTTCCGAATTCTTAGAATGCTGGTTTTGCAGTTCGTTGGTCAAGCAGAAAGGTAATCAGGCAACTGCAATCACTTGTTCAGTAATTGAATCTAGATAGATTGTCTTAATAGGACCATTAGCGACATCTATTTCCCAGGCGAGATAGACTTCGATGTTTTGTTGATCCTCGGACAGTTTGACATATGCCACGAGTTGACTAGCGTCAAGAGTTTCAGAGGAAAGCGTAAAGGAATGTGTCCCGCCAACCGAATCAGCGGCTGTTATTTGGTGGCCCTTGACTAATTCTACAGCTCGTTCAGGAGTGACTGTGGGCGCTAAAGAATTTAATGGGGCCTGCAGCCGGTCGCTGTTCGGTACGCAAGTGCTGGTCAAATCAATTACATGTCGATCGGCTTGGAAGCGAATTAGAAGGTTTCCAAAATTTCCTCGCATCGGATAGCGGAATGGCCTTTGTTCATAGCGCGCCGTTTTTAGACCACCAGCATCATCGACTCGTTCGATTAGCGACAATTGATTTGGATCTGCGCCAATCAAGGTCTGCCATTCAGTGATGAAACGGCGTAATGATTCACGGATCTCTTCTTCGGTGGGATGGGCTGAATCGTTTCCAACCTTTGGTAAAAAGATGGAAGTCCCAGTGTTGCCTGGACTGCCCTGGAGTTTAGCGGTCCAAGGTTTAAGATCAGCCTGTAAGTTTTGTCCGAAGCCGAATCTCTGTGAAAGCTGTTTTAGTGTTGTCTCATCAATCCTTGTCGGCTCGTTAACAATGATTGGGTAGGCAGGCAAGTTTGTACGTGGACCATTGGTATCAGTAGGCTGTAACGTGGCACAACCACTAAGGCCAATCAATCCGGCGATCAACGCTGCAATTGCTCGTGACTTTGCCTGCATTTATCCAACCTGAATTATGACACTAGACGTATAATTCCCAAACTTGGAGGAGCTGTTGCCTAAAGATAACGAAACGATTCAGTTCCCGCTAGACGGACCGGTTCTACCCAATGAACCTCTGGGTTTTACCGCCGATCAAATGATTCGGTGCGAAGGATGTTTGCGGGCAAATCCCCCGACGAAAGTCAGCTGTCTTTATTGCGGCGCGGCTTTACCACTCACGGAAGCTTCAACGAAATTACGTAAGCCAACCCTTCGCCAACCTGAAAAGCATGAAGCCGGATTCAATTGTATCTTCTTGCCCGCACAGTCTCACACGGTTTCGGAAGTTTCGGAAGCGGCGAGTCTCTTGAAATTGTCTAAGGAAAACTTACAAAAGCTACTCGCCTCGGTCTTTCCTCTCCCGCTGGCAAGAACAGCAAGTAAAGATGAGGCCGAATTGGTTTCTTCCCGCTTAGGTGATCTGGGTCTTTCGACCATTGTGCTGACCGATGAAGAACTTGGTCTTGGTGATCAAAACCTGATGCGTGTCAAGTCTTTGTCCTTTGCAGAAGATGGTTTGGTTGTTAACC
>JBKPQV010000391.1:0-19098 GCA_046734235.1 Acidobacteriota bacterium | reverse complement strand
GAATTGAAACCAAGGCAGGCCACGGTGCAGGTAAACCAACGTCAAAAGTGATTGAGGAGATCGCCGATCGTTGGGCATTCTTGATAAAGACGCTGGGAATGAACGGATGAATTAAGAATTTCGGATTGCGGATTGCGGATTTCGGATTTCGAACTTCGGATTTCAAATTTCGGATTGGGGTTGTGCAATCCGAATCAAAATTGGAGACCTCAGATCTAGATAAACCGCAATTCGAAATCCGCAATCCGCAATCCGAAATTCTTAATCAGACCACGGCGCTGGCTTTCTCACCCAGCGAAACTCTTTCAATTTGTCGAGTAGCGCCTGTGGCAATGGACCAGCGTCACTCGCCTCAATATTCGATTCGACGTGCGAGAGCTTACGCATGCCCGGGATGATAGTGGTGACGTCTGGATTACTTAGAATGAATCTCAGCGCCAGCTCCGGCATCGTTATTCTCGTAGACCGCTCCTGGTTCCATTCGTTTAGAACTCTTTTGAGTTTCTCGGCACGCTCGACGCTGGGAATGAGGTTCTCGGCCGAAAAATAGGTATTACGCCAATCTCCCTCAGGCCACCTGCTCTCCTTAGTCAAGGTTCCGGTTAACGTGCCTTCATCGAACGGAACGCGGGCTATCACTGCCACTTTCATTTCATTGCATGCCGGGAATAGTTCATCCTCGGGGTTCTGATCGAAAATGTTGTAAATCACCTGCACTGCATCGATCTGTCCACTACGCACTGCCTGGACACCATTCCATGGTTCCCACCGATTGATACTTATTCCAATAGCATTGAGCAATTTTTGACTGCGCAGGTCGTCGAGTTTATAGAACCAGCGATCGTCACGCATCCAGCCATCATTCCATGTATGAAGCTGGACGAGATCAAACTGTTGAAGGCCGCCATTCTCAAGACTGCGATGCACAAACTCTTCGACATGATCTGGTGGATAAGATTCCATCAGCGTCGAGTCAGGAGCGGCGGGCCATTGTAGGTTCTTTGGCGGGACCTTGGTTGCGGTATACAGTCGCCTCGAGGAATTGTCCCGGACGATTTGTCCAAGGAGATTTTCGCTGCGCCCGTTTCCGTAGGCATAAGCTGTGTCGAAGAATGTACACCCCAATTCTACCGCTGCCTGTAGTGAGCCGAGAGATTCGTTGTCGTCGGAGTTGGACCAGCTACCCATTCCCCACATTCCATAGCCCACATCACTGACCTGCCAGTCAATTCGTCCAAACTGTCGATAGTTCATTTAAGACTCCTTAGCGTAGGTTTGCTGACAATTTAGCAGATTGTGGGAATATTTAACGAAGGCGCGTGTATTAAATAATTGGTGTGATGCCGGCGTATTGATCGAATGGTCGAGCTTGGGCCCACCCGCTACCGCGAGGTGGTACCGACCTCACTCTCCGCAGATACTGATCCGGAGTGACTTGACAAGTGCGGCCATTGTATCAAGAGGTCGGTACCACCTCGCGGTAGCGGGTGGGCCCAAGCTAATCAGCGAGGTCAATTAGTCGCTACCCAGGGTAGTGCCACTGAGAAACAAAAACGCCTCGAAGCACAAAGCCCCGAGGCGTTTTTGCGGCTACAAAATAATCTACTTCTTAGTTGCTGCCAGAAGTTGTTGCACCATTGTTGGTGATTATAATGTCACTTGTCTGACCACCAAACGTGACGCCGACTAGCTGCGATTCGTTGCCACTACCGCTGGATCGAACCTGGAAATCACCGGCTTTCTTTTCTCGCGGTTCCAACTTGGCCATTGCTTGCGCCACTTCTTTGCCATTCTTCGAGACCGTTAGCTGACCAGTCTGGTCATCAAATTTCAGGTCATAAGTACCTTTCTTAAGTAAAGTACCGTTAACCTTGGTGTCGTTCTCAAAGGTAATTTTATGCTTGTGTACCTTGCCGAAAGCCGCAACGCTTGTTAACGCGGCGATCATCAAAACTACAAAAATCCGATTTACGATTGACTTCATTACTCTCTCCTTAGGTCCTTGTTCAGCTTACTCCGTAAAGCCCCTCTTGGTTCTTCATCCGGCAAGCCAGGTTCTCAAAATTTCTACTCGATGAACGCTTCCACCCTTGCTTGATGCGATTGTCGTACCACCAAAGAGTCATCAAAGGTTGCGCTCTCTCTGCAAGTAAACACCACTCGCCGTTTTCTTATGACATAAATTCAAGCTCAACGAATGGTCTTCACAATATCCTGTAACAACTACAGATTCTCGTATGGACACTTGCTGTCTCCATTCGCATCACTTCACTAATTCGCGTGCAACAAATGATTAGTTCCAATTTCATTTGTCCACTTCAAAGAACTCGCAACGCTCGAAAGCGTACCAGGCATCTTACGCAACCAGGTACGTTCAGGTTCCAACCCAAGATAAGAAAAATCGATCTTTGGGTTGTCTTCAGATGACGAAAAAGTTCAGTGTCATCAACTCTTTACCATCCCTATACAATTCTTTACAGTTCCTTACAGTAATCTGAAACTCGGTTTGATAGACTCCGCCCACTCTCTGAGTTGCGTCGCTGGCCTGAGGTGTATTGATCCCGAAAAACTGACCTTCGGTTAGCGTGCGGCGTCTTAGTTACAATTAATTAATTTTTGAAGGAGATAGCGAATGAGAAAGATACTTTGCGCTTTGAGTTTGTCGAGCGCTCTCATATTTACTCTGGCCGTGCATGCCGCCGCTCCCGCTGCCAATTTTGGCGGAACTTGGAATCTCGATAAGAGCAAAAGCCAGGGACTGAATCCGCGTCTGCAAGGTGCTGATAGTGTGACTTGGACCATCACGCAGAACGACAAGACGATCACTATTGAAGAAAAGGTCGCTGGTGGTCAGATGGGTGGCCCAGGCGGCGCTCCTGCAGGTGCACCTCCCGCTGGTGGCCCTCCAGGAGGAGGTCAAGGTGGTGGTGGCCGAGGCGGAATGATGGGTGGTATGGGTGGCCCACGTACTTTCAACCTCGATGGCAGCGAAACCACGGGTGATGCTGGTCGTGGCAAGTTTGCGCGCAAGGCTTCATGGGCCAGCGATGGCAACGCCTTGGAACTTGTATCCAAGACCACATTCCAAAATCAAGAAGGGGCGGAGATCGTAAGCACCACTACAGAAAAGCTCGCACTTTCGAGTGACGGTAAAGTGTTAACAGTTACCCGTCATAGTGAAAGCCCGCGTGGTCCACAAGACAGCACGTACGTTTTCAACAAATAAGTGGAGAGCGAATAGGACCAATAGGAAGATAGGACAAATTGGAATAGGACCAATAAGACCTATCGGACCTATCATTAATAGGTCTAATTGGTCATATAGGTCCTATTCCAATTTGTCCTATCTTCCTATTGGTCCTATTCTCCTATTCCAACCAATCTCTCGTCATATCACACCACAAAGCGAGGCCACGCCATTCTTTAAAGCGCGAATAGTAGCGAGCAATCTTTTTGTCAGTAGCTTTTCGTCCGTTGTTACGAACTTTGAAAAACTTTGCTCGTGTCCACGAATCAAGCGCGAGACCATCGTAGCGTCCTACCAGCTTAAGTAGATTCTCTGCGGCGTAATCTCCAACTCCTTTCACCCGCTTCATCTCCTTTATCAACTCGCTGGTCGATAATGGACTGAGCAACCACTCCTCGACGTTCAACTCTTTTGCCGCAACCCGATCCGCTAGTTCTTTTAAGTAGGGAGCACGATAACCAGCTCTGACCTCGTTAGTAAAAAACTTTACGGGCATCAGGGCCATCGCCTGAGGTGTCGGGAAAGTACGTTTTCCATCGTTACCTTCGCGGCCCAGATTCTCCACTAACCCGGTCACCATCTTTTCCGTTAATGACCATGAGCAATTGGTGGTGCAGATCATTTTCACCAGATCCTCGAACACCGTAGGCGAACGCAGCATCCTTCCGGCGCCCTGCTTGGGAATCCACTCAAATCCCGGATCGGCATTCATGATTTGGTAGAACTCGTTCAAATCGTCGTCCAGCCGGAGGATGTGTCGGGCGTCTCGGAGCACTTTTGCAGTATCCGCTGCCCCAATTCTTCGCGAAAGCTGGAGGCGCACGGCGCGCTTTTGTTGGGTCATTAAAATAGTAACGGGCGGCCGGGCCCCCAAGTCGATTACGCGGGTAAGCTCGCGCTGGTTGCGATCGATAGAAAAAGGGAGCAATTCGCACCAGCCGTGGCTGATTATTGTTCTCTGAAAGCTGAAAGTTGCCGGGGTTGGTAGAGTTATCTCAATGGACATTCTGGTGGTTTTCCTGGTAATTGGATGTAGGGGATTTTAGCTCAATATGAGCTTGTATTGTTCAAGTTCGGTCAAGCTGCAACTTGACAGTTCAAGGTGCAGAACTTAGACTGAACGCACTTGAAAAAACAGTGTGTGGAAGGCTGACTCCTCCCTCCCAACTACACTAGGGATGCGAGGAGAGAGAAGTCAAACACGTGGCTTCCTACAGTACTCCGGTGAACGTACGCACCGCTTCCGAAGACAAGTAAAGTCGGAGCTTTCCGGCGAAAGGTTAGTCGCCCCACAGGGCAGTTAGCAGGGCAGCCCGTGGGGCGAAACCGTTTTTGGTGGACCCCTACCTTACGTAAATTGGATTCGAGATTACCCAAGGCTGGTTTCCTGCCGGATTACCCAGATCCGGTAAATAAGCTTCCACTCTGTAAACCCCGACCGAACCGACTGGAATTTCCTTCTCTCTAACGCCACTTTCGTCCAGTTCCACTGCACCATTCTTAATCAAAAGTATCCGCCCGGGTATTGGCAGAGTTACCTTCAGCTTAGTATCCGGCTGATATGAAATCTCGTCCCCTTGGATTGCCAACTTGCTTGTATTGCGCGCCTCAAAGCGAAATCCGGAAGTATTGCCCAGGAGATCGAACCCGATGAAACAGTGTCCAGATTTTAGAGCGTTAAGAAGCGTGTTTGTTTCCAGAGTTCTGTCACGCGGCATTAGCACGTGAAGTCGAACCAGCCGGAAACTCGTTTCATAAGGATCCAATTCAATACCAAGAATTTTTTTGCCACTGCCATCATTAAGGCTGAATCCTATATTGGCATGCGAATCATTTCCGGCGGTGCCAACCGCTTTTCCCTGCGCCAACCTTTCATCCCACTTTTTCAATGCCGTAACGGGCCGCTGATAATAATTAGCGAAAAGGAGGTCTGGATATTTTCCGTGTGACCATAGGCTGTCGAAAACGGCAACCAGCCAGTTTATTCGCTTAGCATTAGTGAAGACGTTATAAACCTCCATGCCATCGTAGTTAACTACCGCGCTTCTGTACTCATCCGGATATGCGACGATCGACATTCCGTCGCGATTGTGCGTGTTTTTGACAATATCTTCGGTTGTCGACTTCGCTGATCCAGCCAGCCGTGCGTCACCAGGAATCGACAGCAGTCGATCTCCACTTGAGGAGTTCACCTCATTGCCATTAATGAATAAAACGTCACCGTACTTTCCTTTCACTGTTAATGCGGACGTATCAATGAGAGACTCAGCGTGCTCAGTCATTACAACGAAATGAAGTTTGTTCGCTTGTGCAGCTTGAATTATTTCCTGAAAGTTACCTGAACTGTGGCCACCTAAAAACGAATGGACGTGCATAACTCCTTGATACTCGGTCCAAGCGTCATCAGCTCGTGACGAGCGATGCTCGCCATTCAGCATTTGTATCTTTGCGCTGAGTTGACCGAGTTTATAGCGACGATAGGCAAAAGGGATCTGCGAGAGCAGGATCAGGCAAGCAATAACCAGCAGGACTTTTTTGGCGCGAGACATTACGGGCTATGGATGAGAATACGACCTGGTTAGCTAATGAAGTCAACCGAGGCAACGTGCTCACTAATGCTACGCCCGAAGTCAGCAACCTTCACATGTTCAGGATGAACCGTGTAAGTATCTAAACCGGCCTGGTCGTCAAAGACGGCGACGAGCCCTGTGTCGTAAGAGCGAGGAAGCTTTAAGACATCAAAACCGACTTCCAGGCTTTTTACCTCGGAAATAATTTTAGCAAGGTTGCGCAGTCGAGCGACGTGCTCGTTTCGCGTTTCTTGCTCCACGTCAGATCGATACTTCCATATAACAATGTGAGTTAGCATCTTAAGTTTGCAGCTCCGGACTGAATTAGAAATTAAACCTTACTCTTAGAGTAACCAGGCGATTTCCACCTGAACCTCCACCTGGACCGAACACAAAGTTATTGGAAGCAAAGGGAGATTTCAAGAAGTAAGGCGAGGCCATATTTCCTACGGGAGCGCCTTTGTTCGTTCGATTGAAGAGATTGCTCGCGTAAATAGAAAAGCCGAGCGTGTAAGGTCGTTGCACGGGTGGTTTTGGTTGCGGTGTTGCGGGAGCTGCTGCATCAGTTGTCTTGGGCGGTGCCGGCGGGGTTTTTGGTTCAATTGCTTTGCCAAACTTGAAGATTTTCTCGAGGCCCATATTTACAGAAAAGAAACCTGGCGCACGACCGAAGTTCCTTGGAATTATCTGCTGCCCGGGAGTTGGATTTGGATCAAAAGCTCCCAGAGGAGTGACCACTACGCCAGGCTTGGACAAATCATCTGCGAATGCAGGACGTTCTGAAAATGCAGTATCACCATTGCTGTCTCGTCCGGTTGTGATATTGAAAGGTTGTCCGGACGTTCCCACCATGAATAAATTAAGGCTGATGCCATGAGGTGCCTGGTAGTAGCCACCGCCATAGATGAAACTCAAAGAGCTAAAATTCGTTCGCGCATACTCACTACTGAAATCATAGGCATCGAAAGGTGATCCGCTGGTACCGCTATCAGTATTACGCTGCTTGCCGAAGCTATAACCTGCCCAGAAATTCATTTTCTTCAGGTTGCCGTTGAGATTCATGTTCAGGCTATTTCCGATCACGTGACCATCCGATTGGTACTGCCAAATATTACCCGCGCTTTGACCAAGAGGTCTGTCTCCGCTTGTCGGCTGTCCAGGAATAAATGTGCCGCCGAGAGGAGCATTAATGTTGACGGTCCTTTGTGTCTTGATGGTATGAGCGTGTGCGTAGGTTAACGATAGTTTTACCCCTGCCATGAGTTGGCGCTCAACGACGAGCATGGCTCTAAAAGAACGCTGAGGATCCATTTCATTAGAAATCACTCTTCGTGATTGAGGTTGTGCAAAAGCGTCTAATAGTGTTACTGGCGGAATCAAAGGAAACAGGTTTAGTACGGTTGGATCCGTAACTAAGAACTGTTGCTGCGTTACTCCATTGAAGCGCAGTGATTGCAGAGTTAAGTCTTCTGAAACCCTGTTATAGAAAAATCCGACACCACCACGAATAACGGTTTTTGGTGGACCAGCAGGTGCTTTGGGAGCAGCGGCGGCGGCAGCTGTTTGCGTCGGTGTACCGGCTACTGGCTTTGTTTCAGTTGTCGCGGCGGGCGCGGGAGCAGGAGCGGGCGCCTTCTTACCCCCAAAAACTGGTGACCAGGCAAAGCCTAAACGTGGAGCGAAGTTGGCGTTGCTATCGATGTTGTTTTGGTTTTCATAGCGAAGACCAGGCGAGAGAGTGAAGTGAGGAGTCAAGCGCCACTCGTCCTGAAAATAGAATGCCGCGTCAGTTTGGCTAACGATTGCTTCAGGTGTTCCCCCTGCAATTGAGAATTGCGTCGCGCCACCGCCAAGTGCCCGGATAGCCGAAGGACTCAAGCCCTGTCGTTGAAAGAGCAATGTCCGGCGATAACGCTCAAGACTGCTAAGCTGGACGATCTGGCTCCCCGGGATGATTTGGTCATTGGAGTCGAGAAGTGGACCCGGGCCCCCACTAAACGTATACGTTCCGCCAAAGTTTCCAGGAGAAATACTATCTACACCCACCCAGCGCAGCCGGCCACCTACCTTCAAGAAGTGTTTGCCTGAACTCCATGAGGTGAAGTTTTGCAACTCCATTCGCCTTTGCAAATTGGAGGTTGCTCCGGTTTGTCCACCTCCACCCTGAAAAGAATCTTGAACCGTCAGTGCTGGTTCAGTGGAAATGCTTGTTTGAGAGAAATGATTTCGGGAAAACTGAAACCGGGTTTCGTTGACAGTCTTTTCATTCAACAGTGCAGTTTCCGTTATTTGCAGGGTGTACTCACTACGATCGCCACGATACGCGCGGGTTGGTAGTACGTATCCGCCGATCCCTTGCTGATCCTGCTTGGAGATGTAATAAGAAAACCGACCTACCAGCGTGTGTTTTTTATTAACCTTGAAATCAAGCCGGGCGTTGCCGTAAGTATTCTGTTGCGGCGTTATGAACGATCTATTAACGGCAACCGGGCTGAGAGTTATTGGGTCGAGTATCGTTGCGTTAACAACTGAATTGCTATCGCTTACATTCCGACTGAAATAAGTTGAGAACGATGCGCGCTTAGATACTATTGGCCCGCTGAGGCTGAAACCAATACTCCTTTGCTGAAAGGGAGCGCGCCGCGTGGTGAAAGGGTTTCGTGAGTTTAAGCTTTCATCATTAAAGTCGAAGCTAGCACTGCCATGCCATTTGTCTGATCCTGGCTGAGTGAAGATCTCAATTCCATTGAACCCAGGAAACTCGTTCTCTGAAGAAAACGGATTATTGTTGATTCTGATTTCTCGAATTGCTTCTTTAGGTGGAATCTGGCCATTCGAAAACCCATCAACCTTTATTTGCGCACCACCCTCCTGATCGGTTGGACCAGCCAATGCCTGTATTGCTGCTGCCAGCGCATTCGGATCGTTTGGCAACGCTTCGAGATCGCGTGAACGTAAGACGATCGCATTTGCATTGTTATCGGCGTCTGTACTTACGCTCCGATCGTCAACAGTAACTTGTTGTTCCTCTAATTCGACTGAAAGCTGAACATCAGCATTGGTCATTTGCCTTGCTTCAACAGCGATTCCTTTTTGCTCAAAGGCCACGAACCCTGGAGCAACCACTCTAATCTCATAGAGACCCTCCCGAAGATTCTTAAACTCGTAAATGCCAACTGAGTTGGTGGTCACGCTTACAGTGGCGCCGCGATCATCTTTGAGTACTACTCTGGCATTGGTAACCAGACTCCCAAGTTGGTCGGTTACAGAGCCCTTGATCGAGCCCCTGCCCTCTTGAGTTAGAATTGAGGTGAAGATCACTAAAGGCGAGGTGATGCAGATCAGGATGAGTCGGAGCATCAAGTTAACACGCTTAAGACCAGAATTCTTAAGAACTTTTCGGCTTAATAGGACGCGTCTAACGGTAATTTTTCCGTTAGGTTAGTGAACCAGGCTTCGGAAAAGTTTCATTCTTTTGGATTTTTATCCGCACTTCCTGGCAGATCTTAAACGTCAGCGACGTGACGAGGTTGCAAAAACTTCAGCTAACTCTGGCCGCGTACAAACTTGAGTTCCTTGATGAGGTCGCCTATAGCGTCGGCCGCCCAAAGAATCTTTTTTGCCTTCCAAATAACGCGAGGTGGTTTTGGAGTGTCCGGGGAGCCTTTGACGATCACAAATAGTTCGCCGAACGGATAAATCGTGTTGAGAATCCGACGGTACTCAAGAAGATTGAAGTAGATCACATAATCGGCCTCACTAAGATCGTGGGCTGGTTTCAAGCTTCCATATTTCTTGATGTATGAATTTAGCTTCTTGGCCATCTGCCCGTAAACCCATCGATTGCGGCCTTGAGGTTCCGGATCAGCTTTCAGAACTTGATCAATGATTTCGTGTTCATTGTCGGTAGCATCGAGTACACGCGACCGGAATACCAACAGGAGGGCCCGTTGCTTGTCGCGCACTTCCTCCAACGCAGATTGCGAGGGTTGTTGGCCCGCAGCCAGAAACGGATTCACAAGTAGCAAGAGGGTGGTGAAGCCAAACGCGATGTTACGGCGCAGCATCATTAGGTAACGCCTCGATGGAGCTTGCTAAGGAAGCTTTTCGCCAACCTTTAATCCCACCCACGGCAGTGGGTGGATGGTTCAAGTCCTTTCTACTTCGAAGCGATTGACTCTTTGCTAATCCCACCAACGGCAGTTGGTGGATACTTCAAGTTCAAACTATTTATCGCGCCTTAGGGTTGGCCAAATACTAATGAATAGTGTGGACTTGAACGATCCCCACACTTCCGTGTGGGGTATTGAGTATTCCAACCGCGCACCTATTTGTAGAAAGGACTTGAACCATCCACCCACTGCCGTGGGTGGGATTTTCGTTCTTTCTACAATACTTCGCTGAAGTAGCGGACTCGATCTTTTCCCTTTGTTGCGCGAATAAGAGTCGCGGTTGGCTTTTGTTCAAACATCCAAACGATCTTTGTAGGGCACTACCTCTCCAAACTCAACATACCTCTTTAGCAAACGCAGATACATTGCCCAACAGAAGCACGAGATCTGGTAGTGCTCATTTGCTTCCGGCCATCCCAGGTGATGAAACCGAACCTCGGTAACACCATCGCTGCTATTCAATTGAAAACCAACCCGGGTTTCGCGCCAATCATCGTCGGCCGCTGTGAGTTTCAGTTCGAACGCTTTGCCCGGATTCCACTGAGTGACTACAGCACTCCAGTCGTAACCTGGACCAAAGCCGAATTGGTAGAGAGCGCCATCACCCGGAGTTGCCTCGCATGAGTCTGACCACCATGAATTGAGTCCTTGAGGCGACGAGATAGCATCAAAAACTTTATCGGGAGAACCCTTTATCGGAAAGTTATGAACGATGTCAGCCATAAACACCTCGCTGAATAGTTTGAGCCCATTATCCTTTAGCGACAAGGAATACGACGATAACCGCAACCACGTGAATTGCTAAGAGAATGAGAACATAACGCAGTCTCGCAGTTCGGCTTTTTCGAAGCGCAATTAAAAGAGCATAAACCGGAAACTGAAAGGCCATAACGGGGCCTCCCAATGATTCGAACCGTACCGTACTCCACAGGTACGAGGCAAACGGAAATGCCAGAGTTATCGGTCTGGTGCAGTGACAAGCACCTGTCGCAAATGCAGCGCTGATAAATACTGCCGCCGTACATAAAGATCCTACGAGTACTGCAACCAGTGGAAGTAGCAATCGCCTTAGGTTTTGGTTATCAGTTGTCATTGGCTTTTCTGCTCGAGATCAGCTTTTGTTCGTGGCCACTCAGCGTTGATGATACTAAACAGAGCCACGTCGCAGGGTTCGTTCGATTTGCCGATCACATAATTTCTAAGGATAGCCTCCTGTGTAGCGCCAATGCGCAGTAGTGCTCGACGTGACTTTTCATTGATGCTGTTAACAATGAATTCCACGCGCAGGCATTGAAGTATTTCGAATGCATATTTGAGCATGAGATATTTAGTTTCACTATTGACTGCAGTACGCTGCCAGTCACGCCCGATCCATGTGTGACCAATTACAACGCGACGATTACTTGCATTAAAACTGTGATACCGCGATGAGCCGACAAGCTTGTTGCTGTTCTGTTCGATAATGGTGAAGGGAAGCGATGCTCCAGTCGACTGATCCTTCAAGGCACTCTCGATGTACAAATGCATTTCTTCGGGCGTCTTAATTTCATTGGTTGTAAATCGCCACAGTTCTTCGTCTAAACCAATTTCGCAGAGTGCTGCGTGATGGGCGCGATCAAGTGGAACGAGTTTGACATACTTACCAGAAAGAGTGATTGGTTGTAGTTGCTGAATCAATAGTTTGGTCCGTCCTTGCCGGCTCCATAAACACCCGCAGCAGTGCCTGCAAACTCAACTAACGCTAACAACACAGCAGTAACCTGAAAGGTTCTCGTCCACGGGTGCTCATGCAACGAAGTGACGTTGTCTGCTCCTGCAGCTATGAAGTGATAATAAAAGCCAAAGATAAACGATCCTGCCATGAAGAACCCTAGAAGAACGAATCCAACTCTCTGGCGTTTCCAAATAAAAACCGCGGACAACAACGGTCCTATCAGTATTACAAGCACTATGTAGACGCTTTGCCATGCGTTCATGTTGATTTGCAGGATGGTGTGGGCGATGGAGTGCGGTGTAACCACCAGAGCGTGCAGGATGACAATAGCAATGCTTAACTGTCTGGGATTCATCGTTTGTGGGGCCTTTCGGTGAACGGGGAATATTGAAGCACATTTAAGTGAGTCACACGCCAAACACTTAACCACAAAGGCACGAAGACGCTAAGACGCAAGGCTCAAACTTGCTTGCGAGATCGTGTCTTTGTGCCTTTGTGCCTTGGTGGTTAGGTCTTTACTTAAAAGGACGCTCTTAAGGCTTTTCACCCAGTCTGATACTTTTTCATCTGCTTAACCGACTCGCGTATCAACTTCTTTAAAGTCGGCAGATGAATGTCATCAAGTCGTTTGATGTAGAGACACGACTTGGCATGTGAATGTTTCCCCAGCTTCTTTAGCAGCTCGCCATGCTTGTCGAGCCCAAGCATGAGGTACAAAGTTAGATTCTGCTTACGAGGTGCGAACCCGATTAGCATCCAATCGCCTTCCTGTCCACTATCATACTTGTAGTGATACTGGCCGAACCCAACGATGCTCGGTCCCCACATTTTGGGCTTAAAGCCCGAAGCTTCTTCCATCAATTTTGCAATCGTAAGACAATCGTTGCGCCGCCCTTCGTCAGGAATGGACTTGAGAAACTTACTGACACTTTCTGTGGTCGGTTTTGTTTTTAGCTCAGCCATGATGCCACCTCGATTACCTTACTGTCGGATATTTGATGCCCAGTTGTTCGAGATACGTGTCGTATTTCGATGAGTCGTAGTAATACTTTCGCATTTGCTCCCTATAGTTATCCATGGTGCGTTTGTTTAAGGTGGTAACCGGTTGGTCTGATGCAGAGATCAAAGGTTGATACTTAACGTCTTTGGTTTGGACCTCGCGAAAATATTTCCATGACTGTTCAATAAGTTCTGGTTTGGTTAATAAATCAATCAGTGTCATCGCAATCACTTTGGCACCGGCGGTTGCGCCCTTGTGAGCAATCGGCGTGGCCATAGCGATCGCATCAGTCCAGTTATGACCGGGTAGACCTGGAATATTTGATGGATAGCGGAGCGTGACCGTAGGCAGATTCCATGAAACATCACCAATGTCGTCTGAACCGCCACGTCCAAGGGTCTGCTCATTTACTGGGCCATTCAGCTCACCCAGCTTGGTATTCAAACCTTGTTCTTTTGATTTCAACTCTTTTTGTAAGGCCTTCGCTAAAGTCTGATCCGCGTCACTCCATTGCGGAAGTCCCACTTGCTTGATGTTCTCGTACATTGCCTCGGCAACCGGTTTGTTGAAGTGCTGAGGCCATGCACAACCGAGCACGCGCGAACTCACCTCGGTGTTGGTCATCAACGCGGCGCCTTTGGCGATCGAATCGCCGATCTCTCGCATTTGTTGAATGTGCTCGTAATCAAGTTCGCGGAAGTAATACCAAACACTTGCGAGCTTGGGCACGACATTCGGCTGATCGCCGCCATTGGTGATTACGTAATGTGAGCGTTGTTGAATCCGCAGATGTTCACGACGGAAATTCCAGCCCACGTCCATCAGCTCAACAGCGTCGAGTGCGCTGCGACCCGACCACGGTGACCCGGCGGCATGAGCGCTTTCGCCCTTGAAGGTGTACTCGACTGAAACCAATCCTGTCCCAGATGCTTGTCCCCATGAAGTTTGAAGGTCGTTACTTACGTGTGTGAAGAGAACGACATCAACGTCTTTAAAAAGTCCGGCACGGACGAAGAAAGCTTTGCCCGCCACTAACTCCTCAGCAACACCGGGCCAGATTTTGATCGTGCCCGGAAGTTTTGCCCGCTCCATCTGTTTTTTGACTGCTATCGCCGCCGTGATGTGAAGAGGCAATCCAGAGTTGTGTCCTTCGCCGTGGCCCGGAGCCCCTTCGACTATTGGATCGTGGTACGCGACACCCGGTTTTTGAGATGCCTGCGGTATGCAGTCGATGTCTGATCCTAATGCAATCACCGGCTTGCCTGAGCCCCACGTTGCTACCCAGGCTGTAGGAATACCCGCGACGCCAGTTTCGATCTTGAAGCCTTCCTTTTTTAGTATGCCGCTGAGGTATTTCGAGGTCTCAAACTCCTGAAATCCAAGTTCGCCGAAGCTGAAGACCGTATCGATCATTACTTGCGTCTGCTTCGCCATGGAGTCGACATCGCGAACTACCTGGGCTTTGTAGTCATCGTTGGGTAATGAACTATAGGCAACAGGTTTGGGGAGTGCTGAAGTGAGTAAAGCAAGGCACAAGACAATGAAGGCAAAGCGGGACAATCGATACATGTAGGGGCTCCTTAATTTTGGGGTGAAGGTACAGATCAGTTCCAATTGTACTTTTGAAACTTGGGTTCAGCTTCGAGTTCAACTTTCTTTAGAAAGTCCCACGCAGTTTGATTGAACTGTGCGGCCTTATCGTAATACCAGTGATCGTGCCCGGCGATCTCCTTTAGCTCAACAGTAAAGCCGCCTTTCGTTAAAGCATCACGCGTATCGCGAACAATTTTGAGCGGGAAATAGTCGTCACTATCACCTACTTGAATAGAGATTGGTATCTTACGCTTCGCCATTCCGATCAACTCCATATCGTCTTTCAGGAGCGCTCCGGCATGGATCGCAGTGGCGGCAAAATACTGTGATTCCATCAACGACATTTCCAATCCAAAGATCGCGCCCGAGGAGTGTCCAAACAGATAAACTCGTTTTGGGTTGATCGAATACTTTTCTTTTAACGACTCAACGAGATCGCGCAGGAAGTCCGGTCCATCTTGCGGTGAACCCCAGCCTTGCAAATTGGTAGCGTCTGGTCCGGCAAGAATAATCCCTTCCTTTTTTGCCAGGTCCTTCCACTTTTCAACAAGGGTCACTCCGGTGCGATTCGAGCCGTGAAGAGTGACGATGAGTGGTGCAGGAGTGCCCTGTTTTAACGTCGACGGAACATAGAGGTAATAGACTCGGGTTTTGCCAGCCGAAGTCATTAGCTCCTTTGTGATGTCGTCTTTGGCCACGACCGGGGCCGCAGTGAGTAAGAGAAAAGTTGTTATGAGCAGCATGTGAAGTTTCATAACAGCCTCCTTGGAGTAATCCAGGTCTTGCAGTTGTTACATAAGTTAGTTTCTCACTCCTCCGGAGTGAAGAACAACGGTCGCAGGAGTTCCTTCTAGCTTGTCTTACTTACGAGAGGTAATTCAATGTAACTCTCTAAACCGACCGCATGGTAAATTCTCTGCACCGCTGATTTGTAGTCCTCGGGCTTGGCCCAGAAGATACTCTTAACAAATGTTTGAGGATTGCGATCGTACAGTGGAAACCAGCTCGATTGAATCTGCACCATGATTCGGTGTCCCGGTAGAAAGACGTGGTTCGCCGTCGGCAATACAAAGCGATACTTCAATGGTTTGTTGGCTTCAATTGCTTTAGCGGTCTCAAATCCTTCTCGATAGCGGCCGCGCAATACGTCTGCAGAAATCATTAGTTGATAACCACCCATGTTTGGCTGAGCAGCCACTTCGTCGGGATACAGATCAATAAGTTTTACCACCCAGTCTGAATCTGTACCGCTCGTCGAGGCGATTAGGTTAACGATCGGTTCCCCACTGATCTTAACCGGCGCTGTTAGGACCTCTGATTTGAACACCAGAACATCAGTACGCCCAGACTGTTCTCGTTGATCATCAACCAGCCACTGGCGCCAGGTGTCGGGATCGTATGGACGCGCCCGAAAGGGAACTGGCTTCGCAGGATCGGAAATATATTCCTGGTAACTTGGCATATTGTTTTTGGGCGCAGAGAAACTCGCAACTAAACCTTCGTTTAAGTACAGCGGAGTGCCCTTGACTGAGCAGCCATTGGGACAACCGGCTGGCCAGGAGGGTAATCGATACCACTTATTGGTTCCTGTCTCGAAAGCCGTGACTGGGGCGGTGTCCTTCTTTGGTGCTGAATCTTTTAAATAGTGATCAAGAAACGGCCGCAGGATTTCCTGACGAAAATACAGAGCAGTATCGCTATTGAATTTGATTGCCCCGAGTGAACTTCCCTCGCGTATTTCCTGTCCGTGGTGCCATGGACCGAGAACGAGATAGACCATACTGTTGGCGGTGTCTTTCGGTTTGATAGCTTTGTAAACCGCAATGTCGCCGTAAATGTCTTCCTGATCCCAAAGACTATGCACAAGCATCACCGGAACTTTCAGCGGTTCCCTGGCTAGCAATTTGTCGACAGCTTGTTCCTGCCAATAGGTATCGTAAGCCGGATGTTCAAGTATTCTTCTCCAGAAACCAACTTGCTCGAGTCCGCGTCGCCGGCCAAGTTCGCCTGCCGAACCAGCTTCCATAAACATGTCGTAATCATCGTGGTGACTGGTCCACCACTTAATATCGTTTCCCCTGGTTGCCTGTTGATCGTAGATGTAGCTCATGCCCAACTGGCGGAAGGCGCCATTGTGAAACCAGTCGTCTCCCATCCAGCCATCAACCATCGGGTTCATCGGTACTGAGACTTTCAATGCTGGATGAGGATTAAAGAGAGCCATCAGAGGTAAGAACCCGTCGTAGGAGATGCCGAGAATGCCAACTTTTCCATTAGTTTCAGGAATGTTTTTAACGAGCCAATCAATCGTGTCGTAGGTGTCGGTAGCATGATCGACATTGGTGGGGTTTAGCGGTCCACGCAGAGGCCGATTCATCACATACTCGCCTTCGGAACCGTACTTGCCCCGGATATCCTGAACAACGCGGATATAACCTCCTTCTACAATCACATCGGTGGCGTTGTCGTAGCCTTCAAGACTCGGCCCAAGGTGCGAACTATTTGAGCGCGTCGTGAGCTCGTTGGCGTTGTATGGTGTGCGGGTCAGTAAGATTGGCGCACTTTTAGCTCCTTTGGGAACCAGGATAACGGTATGAAGCTTTACACCGTCGCGCATCGGGATCATCGCTTCTCGACGCGTGTAGTCGAATCCATAATTTGTAGGTTCGAATTTCGATGGGGTCTCGTTTGGTAAACCTTGAGCGTAGCTTGAACCGGTTAGGACAAAAACTACTACCAGTAACTTGATGAATGCTGTGATACGGAACGCAGTATTAGTCATAATCGATCTCCTCAAAATTGGATCTTTAACCACCAAGTCACGAAGACACAAAGACACAAATCTCTCAACATTTCATTGTTTGTGACTTAGTGCCTTGGTGACTTTGTGGTTAAGTTCATCTCGTGGCATTTTTACCTTCTCATACGAGTAAGCCGAAGCCTTGTCAACGTTTCACGCCTTTCATTATTTCTGCATGCGAATTGAGAATCCTGGTGATAGTTGCGGGATCTGGCTCAAGCGACCAATTATCGTGCTCGAAAGTTCCTCCAAGGATAATCCCATCGCGGCGTGGAAACATGTAGCCGCCCATTCCCTCGTAGCAGTAGTCAACTTCGGGTTGAGGTAGAAGGATCTCGAGTTGTCCGCGAACCGGAATGAGAGTTTGATCGCCCATGAGCTTGCGAGCTCCTAACCCTGTACAGTTGAAAATCAGGCTTTCAGGAAGCGCGGCAATCTCCTCTCGCGTTTGAAGCTCCCTTACTACGACCTTTCCACCAGCCAAATAGAAATCACGCAACAACGCATTCAAATATGTTTGCGGCTCAATGAGCATCGTCGTGAACTGCCGAACATTGTCCAAACCAAAGTATCGCTTTCGATCCTGGTGCATTTGTATGTCGGGGTAGAGTTCTGATCCGCCGGGGAACTGAGTTGTGAGTCCTTCAGGCCCGTCAAGCAGTTCAAACGTTTCTATCCAACGAACACCGTACTCCGGTCCAACCATCAGCTGAAACGCCCGATTGGAAACCAGGCATGCCTGGTTAAACTGTTCGAGAAACTTTGGGGTTGCCGTCCGACCGTCATATACAGATGTTGGAAACCAAAAGCCGCCCGCTATGTTTGAAGTGGTTTCTGGCGGCAGATCTTTGGCGTAGATCGTTACTGAGCCACCACGTCGTTGAAAGAGCCTGGCTGTAGACAGGCCAATGACACCGCATCCCAGAACTGCACATTGCTTTTGACCAGAACTCTTAGCCAACTCCAGGGCCAGGTGAGCGCTTCCCCACGACAAAGTAATGCCGGCACCGCCATGACCATAGTTATGAACAAGCAACTTGTTTCCCAGGCGTTCCGTGTCGACCAGGAAGCCGCCAGGACGATAAGGGCGCAGACCAACAACAGTCCTGATTAGCCGTTCTCGGGAAACTTTGACTGGAAAGAAAGTTCGACGCGCGTCAGCAAATAATGTCTTGGGAAGCGACGCATGGAGTGTTAATGCAGCGCTTGCGGTGATTGCCGAGTGGAGGAAATGTCGACGATTGAGTTCCATTTTGGGTGAAACGAACGGCGAACAAGGTTTGCGCAAAAAGTCAGATACCACCTGCTTTAGCAGTGTGGAGCCTCAGTTTTGCGCTAGCTTACCTCTTGCGAGCGACGGATAGATACCACCTGCTTCAGCACGCTGGAGTTTCAATTTCGCGCTAAGGTACCGCATTTCAAAAGGTCTCTAGCGTGAAACTGAAACTCCACGCTGCTGAAGCAGGTGGTATCTCTAATAAGGTCCGATGCTCTTCTAGCGTGAAACTGAAACTCCACGCTGCTAAAGCAGGTGGTATCTGATTTTTCTGCAAAGCCGGCAAGCAATATATCACGATGAATTTATGTGAAGTGTTAAATGCTTTGTCCCGCAGCATAACCCGATGCCCAGGCCCACTGAAAATTGAATCCACCAAGGTGTCCCGTTACATCCACGACTTCTCCGATAAAATAAAGTCCCGGTACTTTACGAGCCTCCATTGTTTTGGATGACAACTCGTTAGTTGAAACTCCTCCAGCTGTTACTTCCGCTTTCTTAAATCCCTCAGTGCCCGTAGGAGTGATCTGAAGATCGTGTATTTTTGCAGCAAGATTATCCAAATCACGCCGGCTGTATTGATTCATGGGTTTCGGTTGAGCATATAACTCGCACCATGCGTGAGCGAAACGACGTGGCAAGTACTTTGACAGTAGGTTCCCGAGTTCGATAGTCGACGTTTCGTTCTCGTATAACATTTGTTTGGCGTCAACTTGAGGAAGTAAG
>JBKPQV010000390.1:0-19328 GCA_046734235.1 Acidobacteriota bacterium | reverse complement strand
AGAACTGACAAAAACTGAAAATCGTTTCACTCGAATTACCTTTGGAGAGAAGAACGGAATAGCGCTGATCACTGACTTCGAACGCGACAAGCGTTGGATAAGAACGTTCCTTCTCAATGCAGATAAGCCGGGCAGTGAAGCTAAACTTATTTGGAGCCGGAATCAGCAGGACCGTTACAAGGATCCAGGATCGCCGGTTTTCCGCGGCACCACGATATCTACCGGGCGTCAGCAACGTGAAGGTCAAAAACCGATGGTGCAGAACGGAGATTGGATCTATCTAGTCGGGAATGGTTCTTCACCCGAAGGCGATCGACCGTTTCTGGATAGGTTCAACTTACAGACACTTAAGTCAGAGCGTATCTTTCGCAGCGATGCAAACGGGTTTGAATCCGTTGTGGGTCTTTTGAGTGACGACGCTAAGCAGTTTGTGACAAGGCGCGAGTCGCCGACAGATGCGCCAAATTATTTCGTAAGGAATAGTGGAGAGACTTCGGCGATCCCAACCAAGTCCCTTACTAAATATCCGGATCCAACTCCGCAACTTCGCGGAATCAAAAAACAACTCGTGACCTACAAGCGAGCTGATGGTGTGCAATGCTCATTCACACTTTATCTACCTCCCGGATACAAAGAGGGAACTCGGCTGCCCACAGTTGTTTGGGCTTATCCACTTGAGTTCAACGATGCGAGTACAGCTGGTCAGGTAGCCGGTTCAACACAGAAAGCGACGCAGATCGTTGGCATGTCGCACTTGTTTTTCCTATTGGAAGGTTACGCAGTGCTTGATGACGCGACGATGCCAGTCGTAGGAGATCCCGAAACGGTTAACAACACTTATGTCGAGCAGATCGTTATGAGTGCGAAAGCGGCGATTGATAAGGCAACTGAGATGGGTGTTACTGATCCAGATCGAGTTGGCGTCGGTGGTCATAGTTACGGCGCATTCATGACGGCCAACTTGCTGGCCCACTCGGACCTATTTCGAGCTGGAATAGCGCGCAGCGGCGCCTACAACCGCACGTTGACCCCGTTCGGATTCCAAAACGAGCGCCGCATACTTTGGGAGGCTCCGGAACTCTATCTAAAAGTCTCGCCGTTCATGTATGCGGACAAGATCAATGAGCCGCTGCTGATGACACATGGCGAAGCAGACGACAACACCGGAACATTTCCGATTCAGTCGGAACGCATGTACCAGGCGTTGAAAGGTCATGGCGCGACGGTGAGACTCGTGATGCTGCCATTTGAGGCGCACGGCTATACCGGGCGTGAAAGCATCGAGCATGTTCTTTATGAAATGATCAGTTGGTTTGATAAGTATGTGAAGAATGCGCCCGCGAGAGATAAAAGGGCGACCGAGCAATAGGACGAATTGGACCAATAGGATCTATTCATTTCCGCTAATCGTAATGGTGATTGAGCCAGCGCTTCTTTGGCAGGGAGTCTTCGTGCCAATAATTCTTTAGTAATTCGATTTGTGGAATTGCGTCTGGCTCGTCGCTCAAAACAATACTCACCACATCGTAACGATACGGATCGGTTTCAATTCCTAACATTTGTCGATATGCGCGAGCAGCTCGCGCGATTTGTCGACGTTTCCGCCGATCGACGTTAGCTTCCGGGGTAGCAAACCAATCAGACGCCCGCGTTTTTACTTCCACAAAACATAACGTGTTTTGATCGTAAGCAATTAGATCTAGTTCAGTCGAAATTACGGCATCACGTCGATTGCGGCCCACCGGTATTTGAAAGTTGGCCGCGACAAGTCGATAACCGGATTGTTCAAGGAAGGCGGCTGCAAACGCTTCGCCAAGTTTACCGAGCGTGAGACGGCGGTTCGTATGACCTTGTGAGGTAGTCATTTGTTTTGTGAGTTTATACTGTTGATATTTTGAATCTCAATCCCTCTCTGTGACTCTGCGTCCTCTGCGTCTCTGTGTCAATGAGGAGCTCCTGGATCATGAATCTTATTTAACACAGAGGCGCAGAGGACACAGAGATGCAGAGAAGAATTGATTTCCAAATCTGAAATTTGCAATCTTAAATCTGAAATAAGTTTAGCTTTCCAACTGAGCCCTTAGCCGATCTAAGGCTTTTCCCCAATACGTTTTCATCCTTGCGGCGGCTGCAGCGCTCGGAAGTTTACTGTGCTGTACTACGACCTGACTTTTATCCTTATCCTTCGACAGGAAACCAATCTCAAGACTGGTTTTGCCGTCTTTCCATGTGACCCGCATCGACTTGTTCTTCGTCGCTTTTCGAGTAACCAGTCCGTCTTCGCTCAGCCATTCTTTGCGTGTCCCTTCATCCGCAAAAGAGGAGTAGAGAAACGACAAAGGAGTGTTTACAGTCCTGCTTACACTGATCTCAAAGCCATTGGGCTTTTCATGGTGTTGACGTAAGCCTGTTTGCTGCTCATAGGTCGCAGTAACCATCTGGCCCCACCATGGACCAACGTTATGTTTTGAATTGAGGAGTTTGACTATCTCCTGGTGAGTCATCTTTTTTCCGCCAGCCTTGTCGATGATAGCAAACCACTGCTTCCAGTTTTTGCCCGTCTTGGCGACGACAGCTTCATCACTCATGCGAGGTCCGGTTTTTGTTTTTGCAGCGCTCATAAAAGATCCCTCCAAAAAGTTTATAGGACCTATTGGACCTATTGGACCTATTCGTCAACCAGATCTTTACTCGTCGCGATCGTAAGCAACTTTCAACCAATGCTTGACTTCATCGTCGATGTCGTCCAACGAGGCGATTGGAATGCGATGTGTTATTCGGTCCTTCTTTGCAAAACCACCAGTATCAATAAGCCGGCCTGTTGGCTTCATATCACCGAGAGCAAAACCCATGTCAATTCGCGTCTGTGTCGTAGGTTTGATTTGAGCAAAGACATGGTTTCGATATAGAGGCACGATAGTTTGGCATGGACAAGCTTTCGCATCCTTACCAATCTTCAACCCCAACTTGAGCAGCGCATCGTAGATAGGGCGAAGATGAGCCTTGCCTCCGGAGTACATTTTATCGACATCTTTTTCTGCGTTTTCTAAGTAGAGATCGGGATCGCCCGCCTCTTTACCTTTTCCTTCTGCTCGTTCGGCCAGCCACCACGCCGAGTTGGTGCCGAGCTTGTGTTCATCTTTTAGCCATTGTCGTCGCTCTGCTTCGGTCTTGGGGCCTGCCTTTTTGATATGTTTGAGCCACTCTTCAAGCGATCTACCTGTCTTATCTTTTAATTCACCAATCCACTTTTGAGTCATTAAAACCCCGGGATGAACGCTGTAGATCGACTTTCTTTTCTTCTCCGCTGCTGCGCGTGCCATTAAATGTTTCCTTTCAATGTGGTGACTAAGGGGTTAGCCGTAGTCCCTTCAGGACTCGAGGATAGTCTGCCCCTGGCTATTTGGCTTCTTCAAAATTGCTAAACTTCGACCTCGATGAGAGATGGAAATACCTTTAACCACTAAGCATCCCTGCTAATCTGACGAAGAGCAGATAACCAAATCAAACTTCTTCTCTGCCTCTCGGCGTACTCCGCGCCTCTGCGTTGAAGCGTGCTTGCCTAACCTTTAACGCGGAGACGCAGAGTACGCCGAGACGCAGAGAGTTTCTAACGGCACCAAGACTCAAAGGCACAAATAAAGCTAAAGAATTAGGCAATCGTGGCTTCGTGACTTTGTGGTTAATGCGTTTACGGTGTCGCCAAAACTGTTGGCAGAAACTTTGGAACTTGGCGTGCCTTTGTACCTTGTTCAAATGCATAGGCAATCTTGATTAGTGTCGGTTCGCTATAGGCTCCGCCGAAAAACGAGATACCTACCGGCAAACCAAAAACGTAACCAGCCGGCACAGTGATGTGGGGATATCCCGCAACTGCTGAGGCCGAAGAATATCCACCAGTGAAGTGATCGCCATTTACCAGGTCTGTAGGCCAGGCTGGTCCACCGGTCGGTGCAACTAAAGCATCGAGTTTCTTTTGCTTCATCACGAAGTCGATGCCCTGTGTTCTGGACAACAAATGATTTTTCTTCAATGCCTGAAGATATTTTGGGCTGGTCAAAGGACCTTTTGCCTGGGCTTTAATGAAAAGCTCCTGGCCGAAGTACGGCATCTCCCGATCGCGATTCTTTTCGTTGAATTCAATGACATCCTTCAATGTCTTGACCTGGGAATTCTGCAGACCTGCAAGGTATTTGTTTAGATCAGCCTTAAATTCAAAAAAGAACACTTCTAATTCCGAATCATCGAACTTCCCAGTTGTTGGAATATCCGCTGGGTCGACAAGAACTGCACCCAATCTCTTCAGGTCGTTTAACCGATCATTCATTAACTTGTCGACACGGTCATTAAACCCGAAGTGTTTGCGCGCTACTCCGATTCGCATCCCCTTAAGACCATTCTTGTCGAGAAACTTCGTGTAATCACTCAGGGCCTTCCCTCGACTTTCAGCGGTCGCGGAGTCTCCAGGATCCTGTCCTGTCAACGCTCCGAGAAGAATTGCCGCGTCAGACACGGTGCGCGCCATTGGCCCAGCTGTGTCCTGGCTATGAGATATCGGAATAATTCCGGAGCGACTAACCAAGCCCACGGTGGGTTTAATACCGACAAGTGAGTTTGCCGTTGAAGGGCAGACAACGGAACCATCTGTTTCCGTCCCAATTGCAGCTACACACAAATTCGCTGCAGGCGCTGCTCCCGACCCTGAGCTCGAGCCGCAGGGATTTCGGTCAAGTGCATAAGGATTTTTAGTCTGCCCGCCGCGTCCACTCCAACCGCTGGAAGAATGATTCGAGCGGAAGTTTGCCCACTCACTGAGATTAGTTTTGCCAAGAATGATAGCGCCGGCGTCACGTAGTCGTTTAGCAACAAACGCGTCTTGTGCTGGTTTCGATCCGACAAGGGCTAATGAGCCGGCCGTTGTCATCATCCGGTCTGAAGTGTCGATATTGTCCTTAATTAGTATTGGTATGCCATGAAGAGGACCTCTCGCTCCGCGTTCTTTCCGTTCACGATCAAGCGCGGCGGCGATTGACTCTGCCTCAGGGTTAGTTTCGATGACTGAATTTAATGCTGGTCCATTCTTATCGATGTCCTTAATGCGATCGAGGTACTTTTCTACGAGTGATCGCGAACTGTAACGACCACTCTGCAAATGTGTTTGCAGCTCCGTGATTGTCATTTCCTCTAGTTCGAAAGCCGGAGGTTGGAATGCTTCTGCGTTACTGGATTTGGCACTGTTCGAAGTTACCAACGCCAGGGCAGAGGCTGCTGCGCTCTCATGTAGAAACTGTCGACGTTTCATGTTGAGTTGTCCTTTAAAGGTCCAACGGCTAAGCAGTGTGGTGTCGAGACACCATCGGCTTCAGCCGCATGGAGTCTCAACTTCTTCACCAGTACAAGCACTCAAAAGTCCTCGCACGCGGCGCAGCCGCGTGCAAGGCGATTAGGTCGCAGCCAGTAGTGAAAAAGTTGAAACTCCATGCGGCTAAAGCCGATGGTGTCTTTCGTCGGAGTCTATTTACGGCCTGACCTTAAACGAACTGAAGAACTTGGTTGCGGCGGTAGATTCTTCGGTGCCTTTTGGTGCGCCGATTACGATCTGATAGGGTCGCCGGCCCACCATATAGACACGTGACCAGAAGGTTCTGTCAGCGGTATCCGCTTTGAACTCGAGGGCCGAATATCCATCGAGTGTTAGCGCTCTGCTCGTTCTTAGGGTTGCGTTGATTCCTTTGCAAAAATTGTCTCGGTTGGCTTCAAGTTCGGCAGTCCTGTTGAAGTTAAATGCCGGATCGTAATCAACCCACCCGATCAAAAAAACGTTTGGATCCGATCGAACGATGAAAAGATGCGTCGTATAGGGCCCGTGTTCACTTTGTGTGGTTTCGGTCTTTTCCTGAGGAGTCTCGGGTAACAAAACATTAAATTTGCCATCCGCGGACCTGAACGTGACCCAGCCATCGGCATTTTGATTAAGGTTAGGAACGGGAGTCGACTGCGGCTGAGGAGGCTTCGTGGAGTGTTCCTGACCGTACACCGCCGCAGAAAATGCGGTCAGCAATACTAGTGAAAAAATCAAACGGTGTTTCATATTTCGGGTTCCCCCATATCTAACTCAACTGTCTTTCTGCTTATACCTATGAGTTGTTTACTAGTCAATTATCTTCTTCGTTTTCGTGACCAATTGGCTTTGATCAAGGCCTGGGCTATGCTGGCGCGCTATCAAAATGAGCGTAACTATCAATCCTGACGTAAATAAAGCCAATATCAGTCCGCTGGTGGCCATCGTCGGTCGACCCAATGTAGGCAAGTCAACACTTTTTAACCGCCTTATTGGAGAACGGCGTTCGATAGTAGGTGATGAGCCTGGTATTACTCGTGATCGAATTTATGGCGAGGTGGAGTGGGCCGGCGCCTCGTTTTCACTCATCGACACGGGCGGAATCATTCCCGATGACGACGCCGTAATTCCCTCGAATATTCTCAAGCAGGCTGGCGTGGCTATCGAGGAAGCGCAGGTACTCGTGTGGGTAGTCGACGCGCGCAAAGGAATTACGCAGCTGGACGAAGAACTCGCGGGATTATTGCGTGCGACCGGCAAACGCGTTCTCGTTGCGGCAAACAAGGTTGATTCTGCAACTCTGGAAAGTGAACGTAACGAGTTTTATCAGTTTGGCTTTGATGACGTGTTGGCGATTTCCTCTGAGCAGGGAATAGGTGTTGGTGAACTCCTTGATTCACTCGTTCAGTTGCTGCGTGAAGAGCTGACTGACATCGAAAACAAGGGCGAAGTTGAAAAGCAGAAAGAGATATTACTGGCGATCATCGGCCGTCCCAATGTTGGCAAATCTTCATTGCTGAATCGATTGCTGGGCGAAGATCGGGTCATCGTCTCCCCAGTTGCAGGAACAACTCGTGATGCAATCGATACCGTATTGGATACTTCAGAAGGACGTCTGCGCTTGATCGATACGGCCGGTATTCGCCGCAAAGGCAAGACAGATGAGATGGCTGAAAAAATGTCAGTCATTATGGCGCGCAAGAGTCTGGAACGCGCTGACGTCGCGATCGTGATTGTAGACGCCGTAGAAGGAGTGACTGCCCTCGACGCAACTATCGCCGGTTACGCGGTGGATGCAGGGTGCTCAATTATTATTGCTGTTAATAAATGGGACGCCGTCGAGAATAAAGACACCAGCACGCCTTTTGAGTTTGAGCGCAGTTTGCGAGATCGGATGAAGTTTCTTGAATGGGCTCCCGTGATAACAATTTCGGCTTTGAGTGGTCAACGTGTCGATCGAATTCTGGCCCTTGTACATAAAGCCTATGAAGCACGACATCGAAGAATTCCGACCTCACAGCTCAACGCCTTTTTCGAGAAAGCGATCGCTCAACCGCGCGGAGGCGTTGCTCCTGCGCCTGCGAAAGGCGGTGTGTCGCGGTTACGCGTCCAATACTTAACCCAGGCAGGTATCCGACCGCCAACATTTGTGGTCTTCACCGCGGGCGGGAAACCCGGGCTCCATTTTTCTTACGAGCGATACTTGTTGAATCGCCTGCGCGAAGAGTTCGATTTTTTCGCGACACCGCTGCGGGTTATTGAAAAGCACAAGAGAAAGAAAAGGTCAGGATAAAGTCATCGGAATACCACCGACCGCAGTCGGTGGATAGTTCATACATGACCTAAATTCGAGGCTCGACTCCAGGTCGGGAATACCACCGACCGCAGTCGGTGGATCGTTCATACCTAACCTAAATTCAAAGCTCAAATCTGGGTGGGGAATACCACCGACCGCAGTCGGTGGATCGTTCATACCTAACCTAAATTCAGCTCGAATCTGGGCGGGGAATACCACCGACCGCAGTCGGTGGATCGTTCATACACAACCTAAACCCTAAAGTTTGGGAATCCAACCGACCGCAGTCGCTGGATGTTTCATGTATCTGATTAAAATGAGCCGAGAACTATCAATGCGAATCTCAAGTTTGTATATCTGCGAAGCGTATGAACAATCCACCAACTGCGGTTGGTGGTATTTATTGGTGTGCAGTCGCAACGGTTGTGTAGGTAAGGTATGAACGATCCACCAACCGCGGTTGGTGGTATTTATTCGTATGAAGGCGCAACGGTTATGTAGGTAAGGTATGAACGATCCACCAACTGAGGTTGGTGATTTACTCCTGTTCAGTCGGTGCGGTTTTGTAGGTTAGGTATGAACGATCAACCAACTGCGGTTGGTGGTATTACCGAGTTCTTCAAACAATCTTAACGTGTCAACAAACTGCTCAACCCCAGCAATCCAATTTGAGATCAACGCGCAAGATGGCCAGGCACGTTCAGGCTCTCTCACCACTCGACGTGGAGTTATCGAAACTCCAGTTTTCATGCCTGTCGGAACAGCCGGTACCGTTAAAGCGATCCGCTTTGAAGAACTTGAGTCTCCGGACCTCGATGCAAAAATAATATTAGGCAACACCTATCACCTCTGGTTGCGACCTGGTGTAGAAACGATCAGGGCCTGTGGCGGATTGCATCGCTTCATCGGTTGGAATCGTGCACTCCTTACTGATTCCGGTGGTTTCCAAGTCTGGAGTCTTGGCGACCTCAGAAAGATTTCTGAAGAGGGAACTGAGTTTCGTTCTCACGTTGACGGGAGTTTGCAATTCTTATCTCCTGAGGTGTCGATGGAAGTTCAGGCTGGACTCGGTTCAGATATCGTCATGGTCTTTGATGAATGTGCCCCGGGAAAAGCAACACACGAAGAGACTGAAAAGAGTGTTGGTCTGACGGTTCGCTGGGCGAAGCGATCCCGAGCGTCTTTCGACGTATTGCAGGCGAATGGTGCTGACTCGGGCAGAGTCGAAGCTGAGGGGTTGAGTGGATCGCAGGCACTCTTCGGCATAGTTCAGGGAGCAGGCCATCTTGATCTACGTCGCAGGAGTCTCGAACAGACGGCGGAAATAGGGTTTGATGGTTACGCAATTGGCGGACTAAGTGTTGGCGAAGAAAAGTCAATCATGTATGAGGTTATTGAGGACCTGGCGCCTCAGATGCCTGTCGATAGGCCTCGCTATTTGATGGGTGTTGGAACTCCGCAGGACCTCGTTGAAGCGGTTGCTCGCGGCGTGGATATGTTTGACTGTGTTTTGCCGACTCGAAATGGTCGAACTGGACAGGCCTTCACATCGAGAGGAAAGTTGAATATTAAGAATGCCCGTTGGGCGCAAGATTCGCTGCCGCTCGATGAATCTTGCCCCTGTCTGGTTTGTCGCCGTCATAGCCGCGCGTACTTAAGACATCTTTATTTAGCGGGGGAGATGTTGGCCAGTATCTTATTGACCCATCACAACCTAGCGTTCTTCCTTGACACTATGCGATCCGTGAGGCAATCTATCCGGTCTGGCGATTTCCCTAAATTCCAGCGTGAGTTCACCGAGCGGCTAAATGCGAATGGTGAATAGTGGTTCGCGAGCTGGCTGCTTCCGCTTGTTCGGTTTTGAAATTTTGACTCCTTTCGCAAGGATCGCGATCGCATCCTTCGAACAAAGAAAAACGGAATGGAAACTTTTCTGATCTTCTTTCAGACCGGCCTTGGTGGTCTGGCCGGTATACTACCCATCGTCCTGATAATGGGCGTTTTCTATATCCTACTAATTCGCCCTCAGCAAAAACGGCAACGACAACTGCAAGAGACCATCGCCTCCCTTAAGAATGGCGATCGCGTGATTACCAATGGCGGCATCATTGGCGTAATCACTGCAGTTCGTGATACCAGTTTTTTTATTCGGAGCGCAGATAAGACAATCCTCGAAATCTCCCGCACCTCTATCGCCGGCGTCGACGAAGAACCAAAAAATAGTTAATCCACAATTCGAGTAATGAAGAAAAAGAATCTCCTGCAACGCGTAATCATTATTACCATTGTTACTGTCGTGGGACTGTACATCGTGATAGGCCCGCGTCACCGCCCCTCTGTCAAAGACTTTACCTGGTCTGGCATCAAGGCGACTCTGGCGGCGAACATTCATCTCGGTCTGGATTTAAAAGGTGGCTCCCACCTTGTTATGCGCGTCAAGACTGAGGAGTTCCTGAAAAAGTTGACTGAAGGCAATGCACTGGCGGCAGAGAATGCTGCTAAAGATGCTGGCTTTGAAGTTAAAGGATCTCGTGCAGATGTCGGTAATGGAAATCATCGTGTGATTCTCGATGTCGCAGATCCGTCCAAAGCGGAAGACATCAAGACTGCCGTTCAGAAGAAGGTTGAACTAGGCAATACAACCGAATGGAGTTACACAACCTCCGGAAGTCAGTTGATTTGGTCGCTAACTGGCGCTGCTTCGAGAACCCTCGCGGATAACGCCACGACTCAGGCGATGAACATCATCGACAGTCGCGTCAACGCGCTTGGCATCGCAGAACCAACTTTGCAATTCCACGGTGCACAGAGTTCGCACCAGATCCTTCTCCAGATGCCGGGTGTTCAGGATCCCGAACGAGTAAAGAATCTGCTCAAAGGTGAGTCGAGACTTGAATTGGTTCACATTGTGAGTCCGCCGAGTCCCGCTCCGAGTCAAACCTATCCAACCGAGGCAGAAGCGATTGCTTCTGCGACCGGTGGCAGTGGATCTTTACCATCGAATCGGAAAGTATTGAAGTACGTCGAACGCATGGATCCGACGTCAACCGCTCCCGAAGATCAGTCTAAAGAGAAGAGAACAAAGTGGGTTGTTGTGGATCAGCCAGCCATCATCGACGGAAGTGAACTCCGCAACGCGAGCGCTGTTCCCACTCGCGCTGGTGGAACTGAGGATTTTGAAATCAGCTTCTCGTTGAAGAAAAACGGCGCAGACAAGTTTGGTGCGTGGACTGGTTCTCATATCAATGAGTACATGGGAGTTGTTCTAAACGATGAAGTCCAGTCGATCGCGTTTATTAAGTCGCAGATATATGACCAGGGGCAGATTGAAGGTCGCTTTACCAAGCAATCTGCGGAAGATCTTGCCCTAACGCTGCGTTCTGGTGCCTTACCTGCGCCCATTGAATATCTCGAAGAGCGCACGGTTGGTCCAAGCCTCGGTCAGGATTCGATTAATGCTGGAGTGCGGTCCTCTCTACTTGGTTTAGCGCTCGTAGTTGCGTTCATGCTGGTGTACTACAAGGGTGCGGGAATCAACGCGGTTGTTGCGCTGTTGCTCAACATGGTCTTGATGATGGCCGGACTCATCTTGTTTGGTGCTGTGCTAACGTTACCAGGAATCGCCGGTATCATTTTGACGATTGGTATGGCGGTCGATTCTAACGTGCTCATTTTTGAACGCATTCGCGAGGAATTGCGCACTGGTAAAACAATTCCGTCAGCGGTCGATCAGGGATTTGGTCGAGCTTTTATCACCATCATTGATACTCACGTCACAACGATCATTTCGTCTCTGTTCCTTTTCGTGTTTGGTACCGGACCGATCAGAGGGTTTGCGGTTACGCTGGTAATTGGCTTGCTGGTAAACCTGTTCTCGGCGGTTTATGTGTCGCGCACGATCTTTATGTGGGAATTGGGACGCAAAGAGAAAGTAGAGTCGCTTAGTATTTAAGAGAGCCTTTATATGCTTCAAATCTTTAAAGACGTTCGGATCGATTGGTTAGCAAACCGCCGAGTATTCATTGCCGTGTCGGTTCTGTTGATGTTGGGTGGTCTTTTTTCTGCGGTGATAAGAACTGCTACCGGTAGACAGGCCTTTAACCTTGGCGTCGATTTCAAGGGCGGCACCGTTGCAACTGTGAAGTTCAAGCAACGGCCTGGTGACGAAGCGATTCGCTCCGCACTAGTTGCTCAAGGAGTTCATGACGCAATTGTTCAGGCCACAGATAAAACAGATACTGTACTTATTAAGCTACCGCTCGAAGGTCAGTCAGCGGCTGAAGTTGAAACTGGTCGCGCTCTAGTTAGGGCCTCACTAAACACTTTTGGCAAAGAAGCACAAGCAGGGGTGCATTTGGCTGGAGATCCCAGTTCGAGTTACGAGATCGTTGGGACAGACGCCGTTGGCGCGATTGCCGGAGCCCAGTTAAGAAACAAGGCGATTGCGGTGACGCTCGCCGCCCTTGTCGGAATCCTGGTTTACATCGCTTTGAGATTTGAGTGGACCTATGGTGCGGCAGCGGTTATCGCCGTGTTCCACGACGTCCTCGTTACATTGGGAATCTTCTCGATATTTCAATGGGAAGTAAGTCTGACAGTTATTGCGGCTTTGCTTACCTTGGTGGGCTTTTCAGTCAACGATACGATCGTTGTGTTTGATCGAATTCGCGAAAATCGTCGCCTGCATCGACGTGATTCTCTTTACAAAGTTACGAACGACTCAATCAACCAAACATTGTCGCGCACAGTAATAACTTCAGGACTCGTGTTCCTGTCCGTGTTGGCGATGGTTTTGTTTGGCGGTGAAGTGCTGCAAGGTTTTTCTCGGGCACTATTGATCGGAATCGCGTTTGGTACTTATTCGTCGATCGCTGTTGCGAGTCCAATCATGGTCTGGTGGGAACAGCGAATTGAAGCGGCAAATCGTGCTGCAGCATTGACTTTCGGGAAACCAATTCGTGGTGGTATTCAGACGCCCGCCAAGAGTTCACCGAAGCGCGATACCATGGCTGCACAAGCTGGCAAGAGATCCAGCGGCGCCAGTCGCGTTTAAGCCAGTTCGCAATAAGTTAGACAATTACCCTTCACAGTTTTAGAAATTGCAGAACCATTCTTTGGCTAGTTTGCGCTTGACTTTGAAACGGTAGGCGGCTTAGACTGCGGCCGTTGCTGGCCAATTAAATATCTCAAGAGTCGACGCTGCGCTGTCGAAAGACTGAAGCGGATGCGGCGGCAGTCTGTTGAGCAGGCCGGTGACTTTTTTCTCGCATAAGCGGCTTTCAAGTCCAAACGGTTTGCTCAAAGATCGCAAGAGCCGCTGTTTCCCCTCATCTGGACGGAACCCAAGCGGCCCAGGTCACTCGACGTTTGAGACTTACTTTAGTTCTAACCCCTGATCCATTTGGCGCCGGAATTGGAGGACAAAAAATAGATGTTCGATAATCTTGTTGAGTCCAGTTCGCACAAAAACGACATCTCGCGAAAAGGCTCGTTTATTCTCGCGACCACTGCGATCTACGCAGTAGTTCTGGTGGCGTTTTTCGTAGCCGGTATTTACTGGTACGACAACCACCTTGGACAGATGGAGCTTGAACTTACGACGCTTGTGGCTCCTGTTCCTGTTCCGCAGCAAAAGCAGGAAGAGGTGAAGCAGGAAGCGAAGCCGGTTAAGGTTGAGCAGAATGTCGACGTGCGCAAAGAACTCGTAGCCAGCGTTGATGAGAGTAGGTTGCCACCTAAAGAAATCTCCGCGAAGGCCAGCGATGTTCCGCCAGTTCGCCGTGGGGTAACAACAGTTCTGGGAACTGAAAACTCCAGTGCTGCCGCGCCCATGCCTGCCGGGCCAGGTGCCGGCAACGTGGTGGCTGCGCCAGCCAAGGTTGCAATCGCAGATGAGCCGCCGCCTCCCGAGGCGAAGCCGACTCCGCCGCGCGCGCCAATTTCTGGTGGTGTTCTTAACGGCAAAGCCATCAGTTTACCGAAACCAGCGTATCCGCCAATTGCCAGAGCTGCTCACGCATCGGGCACCGTTGTAGTACAGGTGCTGATTGACGAGAATGGCAATGTCGTATCGGCACATGCGGTTTCGGGGCACCCGCTGTTACAAGCAGTTGCCGTCGGCGCTGCTCGTCAAGCGAGATTCTCCCCAACCAAGCTTTCGGGACAGCCAGTTAAAGTTACCGGAGTGATCCAGTACAACTTCGTGGCTCAATAACTGCGGAGAGAGCATTGTCGTGTCGCCGCGGTTTCCGTACGGCCGTCCCAGCTTCTCTGCTTGCTATTAATCTTATTAAAACTCTTTGGAGGGGTCTACCGTGACAATTCTAACCAGTCTTTTCGGAACAAAGGTTCTCGGCTTATTGCTGTTCCTTCAGGAAGCAGCTGCCAGCCCGGAAGGTGGCGGAGGTGCTGACCACTTTACGCTAACAGAAATGGTGAAGAACATGGGTGGCGTGGCTATCGCCGTCGTCATCGTGTTGCTCATCATGTCAGTCTACTCGATCGCTATCATGGTCGAGCGTTATCTGACCTACTCCGCGGCGAAGAAACAGTCGAGAGAGTTTGCTCCGCGCGTTGCCCAGGCGCTTAAGAACGATCGAATTGAAGAAGCGATCAACATCAGCGATAAGCACCGCAAGTCGCACCTGGCGATGGTCGTCAGCAGCGGTCTTCAGGAATTCCGTGCACATGAAGCTTCGTCAGATATCTCGGGCGACGAGATCGATGCTTCGAAGCGCGCACTCCAACGTGCAATCGCTATTAAGACAGCCGAATTCAAGCGTGGTCTTTCAGGTCTCGCAACGATTGGTTCGACAGCGCCGTTCGTGGGATTGTTCGGTACTGTGTTCGGTATCATCAACGCGTTCCGCGGAATGAAGAACGCGGAGTCAGCCGGTATCGCGGCCGTGGCCGGCGGTATCTCGGAAGCGTTGTTTACAACCGCGCTTGGATTATTGGTAGCGGTGCCCGCGGTGTGGTTGTTCAACTACTTCACCGGCAAGGTTGATGGCTTTGTGGTTGAGATGGATAACTCGGCATCAGAATTGGTCGACTATTTCATCAAGAACCGCACCAAGCAGTTAAAACCCTAATAGCGTTTTAGCTGTTCTAGCCAAATATCAATCAAGCTCGCGTGATTTAACTATTGCGCGAGCCTAATTGCCCGAGCGTGGAAAGGAAGTGTTGTTATGGGAATGTCAGGTGGAGGCGGTACTGGTGGCGTACAGTCAGAAATTAACGTCACCCCAATGGTCGACATCATGTTGGTTTTGCTGATCATCTTCATGGTGGTCACGCCCTTCTTGCAGCAGGGCATTACTGTTGCTCTGCCAAAGAACATGACTAACCCGGATGTCGATCCTCGAATCATCAAGGAATCATCAGTTGTTATCTCTGTGCCCAATGACGGCGAGTACTACCTTGGTAAGAAGCGAGTTCAGAAAGAAGAACTTGCTGACAAAGTCGATACGATGTTGAAGGCAATCAAGAACGAGCAAGATCGTATTGTATTTATCAAGAGCGGTGTTGGCGTTAGCTATGGTGACGTGGTGACCGTTATTAATGAAGTCAGAAAACTGGGTGTCGACAAGATAGGCCTGGTTGCTGACAAGAAGAAAGGCGGCGCGGCCGCACCAAAAGCAGCTTCGTAACTCGCGTCAAGGAGACATATACATGCAGTCTGCAATGGACACAGATAAACATGAGAAAAGAGCGCTCAGTACGGCTGTCCCGTTTATCAACGTGACTCCGCTGATTGACGTTCTGCTGGTGCTACTCATCATCTTCATGGTTGTTACCCCTCTAAAACCCAGCCGCTTCCAGGCTGATATTCCGACCCAGCGAGATCCTAACGAAGATCTTAGTAAGCTGAAGCCGAACCCCTTGACCCTGGTGGTTTCCATAGCGCCTGATCTTTCGATCAAGTTGAACCAGGACTCATTGGGTTCAGTTAACGACACAGCGCCGTTGGCTCAGAAGTTGGTAATGACATTTAAAGACCGAAAAGACCAACGTGCCTACAAAATCGGAATGGAGACTCGGTCGGATGTTAAAGACGACGACCGAATCGAAAAGACTGTTTTCGTCAAGGCCCCCCGTGCTGCAAAGTACGGTGATATTGTAAAGGTAATCGACGCAATCAAGGGTGCCGGCGCCAGTCCAGTCGGACTGCAAGTCGACGATCTTCCTTAGTAAATACGAGATTGGTGTAAGCTCCGAAGAAAGTGTTTGGACGGCCCAGCGTGTCGTTGTTACCGATCTCATCAAATTGGAGTCCAGGATAAATGAAACTCTCTCGAACCAGGATCGCCATCTCTGTGGCGGTCCTTGTTGCCATAGTCTTGATTGTTATCACAAGCTCCGGTTGCGGGGTCATCAATCGCATCAGGGCCAAGAACCAGTTGAACGAAGCTGCTCGCTCGTATCGCGAAGGTAGATTCGAGGAAGCAGAACAGCATTCTCGAGAAGCCGCTCAGCTCGATCCTGACAATAAGACCGCGCCGATGTTTATCGCCAGAACGATTCACGCCCAGTATCGTCCCGGTGTTCAAACCCCTGACAATATTGCCAAGGCACAAAAAGCGATCGATGCCTACCAGGAAATTCTTGCCAAGAACCCAAAAGATGAAGAGGCTTACAAGGCGATCGCGTATCTCTATGGGGCAATCAAGGCGGACGATAAATTGCGTGCATGGATTACTGCTCGAGCCGCTAGTGAAGCCACTGAACCTGAAAAACGGTCTGAGGCTTATATAGTTCTTGCCAGTAAAGACTGGGACTGCTCCTTTAAGATCACCGAGTTGCCGACCAACAAGGTAACCACCGTCGATCCAACTAGCAACAAAGCCACCGTTTCCTACAAGAAACCGAAAGATCAAAAAGACTTTGATTCTGCACAGATGTGCGTGAAACAAGGTTTGGCCGAAGCAGAAAACGCAATCAAATACAATCCAAACAATGAGTCAGCCTGGTCTTACAAAACCAACCTCTTGCTGGAAGCATCGAAACTGGCGGAGATGGACGGCAAAACGGATCAAAAAGCTGACTACCAGAAGCAATATGAAGTCGCTCTGAAACGCACCACCGAACTAAGTGCAGCGGCCCAAAAGAGAAAAGAGGAAGAGGAAGCTCAAAAAGCAGCATCGCCGCCCAAGGGCTAAAACTCAACATCGTTTGAACAAAATGAAGGTGATGTCCGGCTTTAAGTCGTGACATCACCTTTTTGTTATACTTCAAATGCGAGTTTCAGATGATTCGGATAGAAGATATCGTCGATAAAGTAGCTGCTAATCACCCGCTGGCAGATCTTTCGCTGCTGCGCCGCGCCTACCTGTTTTCTGCTAAGGAACATAAAGGACAGAAGCGAGCTTCGGGTGAGTCGTACCTTGTCCATCCGCTTGAAGTAGCAAACATTCTCGCGGACATGAAACTCGACGAGGTTTCTGTCGCTACAGGACTTCTTCACGACGTCGTTGAAGACACCCTTGTAGATCTTGATACGATTCGACAGTACTTCGGTGAAGAGATTACTCACCTGGTTGATGGCCTCACGAAGATTGCTCAGATCAGCAACATTTCGCGTGAAGAACAACAAGCTGAGAATGTGCGCAAGATGTTGTTGGCCATGATCGACGACGTTCGCGTGGTGCTGGTTAAGTTGGCCGATCGTCTGCACAACATGCGGACACTGCAATATCTGAATCCGGAAAAACGAAAACGCATCGCCGAAGAGACGATGGAAATCTTCGCTCCAATTGCCCATCGACTCGGAATGGGTAAATTGCGTGGCGAACTCGAAGATCTCGCGTTTCGTCATATGTACCCGGATGACTATCGTGAGCTTGCTGAACAACTCGAAAAACGACGTCCGGAAAACGAGGCTTTTCTAAAAGACGTTACTGCGCGTATCGAGCAAAAAATGAACGAGGCGGAAGTGCCTTTTGTTCTTGTTGAGGGTCGCGTCAAGCGTTTGTATTCAATTTGGAAAAAGCTGCGACGCCAGCGCATCACCCTGGACCAGGTCTATGATCTTGTCGCTGCCAGAATAATCACGCCGAATGAAGTTAGGCATTGCTATGCTGCTCTCGGTGTGGTCCATAACAACTGGAAGCCAGTTCCTGGTCGGATCAAAGATTGGATTGCGACGCCCAGGGACAACCTCTATCAGTCGTTACACACCTCTGTGATCGGTTCCAACGTTCAATCGTTCGAAGTGCAGATTCGAACGGAGGAGATGCACCACATAGCTGAGGAAGGTGTCGCTGCCCACTGGAAATACAAAGAGGGTAAACGTGGTGCACACGACGACGATCAAGCCCTCCAGGCTTTACGCTCGTTAGTGGAATGGACGCAGGAGGTCAAAGACTCCAAAGATTTCCTCGACTCGTTGAAACTCGACCTCTACCCGAAAGACGTTTACGCATTTACGCCAATGGGGAAAGTGATTCAACTGCCGCGTGGTGCTACTCCAGTGGACTTTGCCTACATGATCCACTCGGAGGTAGGTAACACTTGCACTGGTTCCAGAATCAATGGACGCATGGTTCCCCTGCGCACGCAGATTCAAAATGGCGACGTGGTAGAGATCATAACCAGTAGCAACTCACATCCATCGCGCGATTGGTTGAATTTCATTGTTACTTCGCGTGCTCGTAATCGCGTTCGTCACTGGGTGGCTGAACAGCAGCGAGCTGAGTCGATTGACATCGGTCGCAAGTTGTTTGAGAAAGAGGCGAACCGTTTTCAGTTATCACCTAAGAAATTACTTAGCGATAACGACAAGGAAATGAAACAAGTGGCCAGCGATTACGGTTATGGTCGCGTAGATGATCTGTTAGCTGCGATCGGATATGGCAAGCTTGTGCCTCGGAATGTAATCGCCAAGTATCTTGGACCAGAACAATTCGAACAGCTCGATAAGCAGAAAGAGTCCAGACTGCGTAGTGGAGTTCGCGCAGTCAAACGCTTGATTCGTCTTGGAGACGATTCAATTCTGGTTCGTGGTGTTGATGATCTGATGGTAACGCGAGCACGTTGTTGTAACCCGCTACATGGTGAAGAAATTATTGGCTATGTAACGCGTGGCAAGGGCGTTGCGGTTCATACGAAACGTTGTAAGAACGTTAACCAGCTTATGGTTAATCGGGAACGAATTGTTGAAGTGGAATGGGCAGGCCGGCCGGAGAAGACCGCTTACGCCGTGAAGCTTCTGGCAATTACGGAGAACCGTACTGGCATGATCGCGGGAATCACTGGCGCAATCTCAGACATGAAGACAGGAATTCGTGATGCTCGTGCGTCCGTAACTTCTGATGAAAAAGGTCACGTTGAAGTTACTGTCGAGGTTTTCGATGTGAAACACCTCGATAAGGTAATTGGTTCAATTAAGGGTGTCCCTGGCGTTCTGGACGTCGAACGAATGCAAGGGATGGTCTAATTCGCAAGTACTAATAATTCATCCGCCGATTACGCAGATTACGCCGATTTCGTGCGTGAGTGGCTTAAGTGGTTTTCAACAAATGCATTGAAATCGGTGTAATCGGCGTAATCTGCGGATCGCCCCCGGCTTTTCCCTTCAACCCGCGTTTCTGCTAGAATCCCGCCTTTGTTTTAACCATCAAAATTCAAAGCGGTAATAACTGTGAAGGTTAAAGTTCAAACTGATAGTGCGCCTGCGGCAATTGGTCCGTATTC
>JBKPQV010000389.1:0-6319 GCA_046734235.1 Acidobacteriota bacterium | reverse complement strand
TTCGATGTTGATTTTCAAACTTCCTGAGATGCCAGCTAAGTCGTCGGTACCTGAATCTGGTATTACAACCACTGTCAGACTCCCCGTACCGCGGTTCATGATGCCGCTATGCTGTAAATAGAAGGTGCCGCTTCTGCCAGCGATCGTGGCACTAACTTTTTCGATCGCCACGTAACCAGCTGAACCTTGCACTTGAGTTCCAGCCATCACCATCAAACCCTTGCTGCTGCCGACAATATCGCCCTCGAATCGCTTATCAATAGTCATGCGACCAACTATTGCGACTCCGGACGTGTCGTCCTCCGGAGTTAGCTTCACTTCAAAAGTTCCCTTTGCGTGACTCGTCATTTGATCTCCCCAAAAATGTTTAAGGTGTCCGAACCGCGTTAGAGTGCCATGCAAGAGTAGCTCTTTGGGCGCAGAAGTCGGTACCGTCACGCGGTAGCGTCGGGTCGCTTTGATTCTGTGGGCCTAGGTTCAGCGCGCGGCCCGACGCTACCGCGTGACGGTACCGACTTTTGCGCCCCAAGGAACTGCTGACTCTTGCACGTGCCTCTTCATCAATCAAACACTTCCTTTAATCAAACTCACGACGCTTACTCGACTGATCTGGTCCAACTCTTCCCGACTCGATTTCGGCGACAAAATAGTTCTCGCCTTTTACGGGTGCCCCCGCAATTCGACGCAACATCGCAATTTGGCCCACGTGAGTCAGCGCATCAGCAATCGGCCCCTGAAACAATTTTTCGGGCGAACAGTGAAGCTCGCTGTCGGAGGCCAGATAATCGTCAAACGATTGCAAAGCGGAAAAGAACCTTGCTGACTCTTCTTCCCACGATTGCGGCGTCGAGTTATGCCAGGTCTGGTTTCCCTCGGCTATCGAGAGCGCCCAATCAAACAGATCACCGATATGCGCCAGGATCTGTTCAGGAGTCCGACTGGTTTCATTTACCCGAAACTTATTGAACCCGTCGGGAGCGGAAGCTATTGCCTTGCCACCTCGATAAGCAATCGTTGCGACAGTATGACGTAAAAGTTGGCGCTTATCTTGGGTTTTGATTTCAGTTGCACTCATTGTTCAAACTCCAGTTCGGACTTAATTGATCGAAACACGTCAATGATCCACCAGGACTGAAGCACCTTGCTTCAATGGACCATACGATGTCTCATTTACGATCAACTCATCACCTCGAATCAATACATTGGCGTCGCGACAGGGCATGAATTGATAGACGTGTTTTCCGTCGGAAAGATCTGGGAGCTGCTTTGGCGGAGGCACACTGGTTCGATAACAATCGGTCACCACTACACGGTGCTCACCTACGACAGCTTCGACGCGTCCAAGAAGTACATTGTTGGATCTGCTGCAGCCCATTAAAAGTGTTACCGACACAATCAGAACACCTACACGGAACAAACTCATGCGAACCTCCTGACAGGTGCGGCGTCCAACCTGCTTTCCCGTAGGACTACGGCTTTTCTTTCTTTTGATCTATTTAGCCTTGCGCTTGATGACACTAATGTGACCATCTTCTTCAATCCTGGCCTCACTCACCTGGTCGATATCTTCAACTCCATTTTCACGCAACTCGGACAGCAGTTCTTCCTTACTGATTAATTCCTTTCGCATATTTCGCCAATACATCTGCCCATCTTTCACCAGTAGTAGTGGTTTGGGTTGAAGCAGGCGCCGCATCATTCGCGAGTGATAAATGAGCCAATCAAGTGCATAGTTCCAAAATATGATGGTCGTTACAAGGATTAAACCATCAGTTATCGACTTGTAGTTTCCAGCCATCGCATTTTGCGCGGCGTCGGCAATTAAGACCACCATCAACAAGTCTGCTGTACCGATGGATCCGGCTTCGCGCTTGAGCACAAATCTCATTAACAGAAAGAGGGCAAGGTAGGTAATTGATCCGCGCAGGACTGTTTCGATGATCGGTTGGCTAGGCAGAAATAGATCGTTCCAGTTTATGAAGAGCAAAAGTAACGAAGTGCACATCATCTTAGACGAAATATTCAGACCAAACTCGTTAGCCGGCGGAAAGTCCCTCAGGAAAACGATCGCGAACAAGATTTAATTCAATGTTGTGCTCGAGCAAAGCCTTAGCGCCGGCAAGCACAAACGTAAATCCTTCAGTTGATTCAAGTGCTTGCTTGACCAGTTGATCGCCATCGCCCTGGAAACCACTGTTGGTGATGGTTACAAACGTTGTGTTGTCCGGAAGCGTTCTGAAGATCCATTCAATCGTTGTGGCATTCCCGTAAGCGCTCCATTCCACAAGTATGCGTTTATTCGGTTCTATCGCTTTTACTGTCACCGGAACCGAAAACTTGTACATCTCCCAATCCCATTGCACTTGCTTTCCTTCTTCCAATTTTGCGGTTCCTTTAGTGAACCAAAACCTTGCAGTAATCGCTGGATCGATAAATGCCTCGAACACTTCGTCTACCGGTTTTCGAATGAGCATCTCCGCTTTCGCTATCGGTGCGTGCTTTATTTCCATTACCTCTTCCTTTGCGCCAACTAAACTCTGCATTTGAGGAGGGCTTCAAGTTCGGGTTCGTACAAATCTTTTCCTCTTAGCTTTGCAAGCCATCGTTGAGGAATTGTGTTTATGCCATCACGGATTCCAGCAATTCCGCCTGCGACACAAGCGGTCGTATCCGTATCGCGTCCCAGCGAAATTGCTGCCTTTACTACTTGCTCAAAGTCCCCGGCACACAGGGCCCATTTTGCTGACCTCAGGCAATCAACAACGTAGCCGCTTCCCTGCACTTCGTGTTCGTCGTCTGGTCGAATGAAAAATTCCAATTCCTCACGTGCCGCTGAATCCATGCCATAGATTTCTCTTAATCGTGAGACGGCATCAGGCCACGGCTTATTGGATCCTTCAAGCGTACGACGGGCCCATAAACAATAAAGCGCACAACATACCTGTGAACGTAGGTGGGCGTGGGTAATGATTGCCTGTTGATGCGCGTCGTTGACTAGCTCTTCATCAATTCCTTTATGCCAAAGCGCCAATGGCAGCACTCGCATCAAGGATCCATTGCCATTTGCATACTCATCTGAAGAACCAGATTCATTTGGTGTTTTTCCGTGTAGCAGACGCCGAATGGCCTGGGCAGTTTGCACGCCAACGTCGAAGACATTGTTGTCGACAGCCATGTAGCCATGTTCGTACCAATTGACTAATCGTCGACCAAAATCATCCAGATCCAACTTTGAACAGTGATTCAATGAGGCTAACAATATTAGGGCTTGCGCTCCATCATCTGACCAGGTTCCGGCCGGAACATTGTGAGCTCGCCGAAAATTTGGCGGTGGATCAAGCTCGATTTCGGAAATCGCGGGTATATCACTCGCTGAATGAAACTCGTAAGGGACACCGAGTGCGTCGCCAATAAGCAGGCCAACCAGGCCTCCCGAAATCCTTTCTGACAATGTGAGACTCAAGTTTCACCAATCGCTACAGTCGTTTGTGATCCGAGAAGCCGGACCTGTGTAACCACTTCCATTGGTGTGTTACAAAGATACTGAACATTCGCATCAACCAACTCCTTTTTCGACCCATATCCGTAGGTCACTCCCAACGACATAACGTTATTCTTCTTCGCAGCCAGCACATCGTGCATTCTGTCGCCAACCATGATCGTTTCTGTCGCGTGTAATTCTCTCCTGTCGATCAACTCCTTGAGCATCTCGGCCTTATCATCCAGGCGGCCTTCCATATCATTTCCCTGAATTTCGATGAAATAGCCTGCGAGCGAGAAGTGATCCAGGATCCTTGCAGCAAAGACCTGAGGCTTTGACGTGGCGATAAACAAACTGAAATCGCGGTGCAGTGAGGCTAACATCTGTGGGACTTGCGGATAAGGTGAGTTTTCAAATAGTCCGGTAGTTGAGAACCGTTCACGAAAGATTGAAATGGCTTGTTCAACTAACTGCTTATCTGTTGTTCCACAAATCGAAGCGAAAGTATCCCGTAATGGTGGACCAATGTATTGAGTTAGTTCTTGATCAGCCGGACAACCAATACTGAGCCTGCCGAGTGAATACTGAATGCAACGAACAATTCCTTCCGCTGGATCAGTGAGGGTCCCATCAAGATCAAAGATTACATTCGTTATCATCAATTTACGCTTTTGCTACGGCCGCTTCGTAAACTTGACCTAACTCATTTTGATTTGTGACGCGAATATCGAGGTCTCTAAGGAGACCATCGCCAATGCCATAGATCCAACCGTGCACCGCGAGCTCCTGACCACGCGCCCATGCGTTTTGCACAATCGTCGTGCGGCTAACGTTCATTACTTGTTCGATAACATTTAACTCGCAAAGTTTATCGAGCCGTTTCGCGTCATCAGCAATGGCCCGCAAAATGACTTCGTGGTTGTGCATCACGTCCTGAACGTGACGCAGCCAATTATCAATTAAACCCAGTTGCAGATTCTCTAAAGCTGCCTTAACGCCCCCGCAACCGTAGTGTCCGCAGACGATCACATGATTGACATTCAAAACATCAACCGCAAATTGCAGTACCGACAAACAGTTGAAGTCTGTATGGACCACAACATTGGCAACATTGCGATGCACAAACATATCGCCAGCATGTAAACCAACGAGTTGAGTTGCCGGTACGCGGCTGTCTGAACAGCCAATCCATAGATAACGCGGATTTTGTTGCTGGGCGAGGATATTGAAAAACTCCGGATCGCGCGCCTTGATCTCTTCAGCCCATGCTTTGTTCTTTGCCAGCAGATCCTGGGGTTCGTTCATATTTTTTGTAGGTGCAATTGCTACCAGGCCCTTTGTTCAAATTTTCGACCCGCCCAACTCAACGAGATCCAATAAAGCAAAGCATAAAAGATGATCAGTGTTAAAGATACCCACCCAAGATTTCGCTGGAACAGAACGATTGCGATCGCACCAGGCACCGTACCAAAAATCACTCCCACGAGCGCATCGATCGGTGAGCCGCCTGACGAGAAACGAAAGAATTGCATCGGGAAACGATGATTCACGGAAATAGTATTGCCCCAGACCAGGTACGCTAACGCTGACAATACGATTACGACGACTCCTCCAAGTGTGGGAACCAGACCTAAACGGAATACTGCAAACAAGAGCATCGGTATCAGTTGCATCGCTACGATTGCGAAGTACGACACGTTTTTACTTAGCATTACTTCCCTGCCTGTCAAAGGGAGTAAAGAGTAACGATCCGTCGCCGATCGGTCGTCTAAACCAAAACAATTAAAAGCCAGACTTGCGTTTGGGAAAAAGGCCAACAGAATAAATATACAAAACACTTCCCGTGATAACTCTTCCGCAACTGAAAGATAAAAACAGCCCAGGATGCTTATCAACAGGCCTAAATAGGGGTCAAAGAGGCGAGCGAAGTATCTAACGTCTTTCGCTGATAATGGTCCCGTTGGACCGGGAAAAGAAAACCAAAACGTTTTCCGTTGAGAACTGTTCGCCGCCACGTTTTCCAAACCAAACTTAAAAGAACCGAGAGCAGCGCAAGCTGCCAGAATCAAAGACCCTGTTAGCACTGAGAAAACCAGGCCCAAACTTTCACCAAAAGCCGCCCCCGCCACCAACTTGAACGGTGAAAGGGAACCTAATCGAACCGGGCTAAGAGGTTGCGTTGTCGTTGCTACATAAACAGTGGCAGCAATCAGGGCCACCAGGAAGACACCTAATAAGATTTTTCGCCAGGCGGTTATTCTGACTAATTCTGCAGCGGTTAATCCAATAAACCAGGAGGTGCTGATGAAAAGAAAAATAGCTAGCGCACCCGCTAATGGATTTCGCGCGTATACAAGCGGATAGCAAATCGCAACTGAGGCCGCACAAAGAAGCCAGGTAAACGGTGCGATGAAGAGCGATCCAGTCTTGATTACAAACAGCTCTTTCAGACTAAGCGGCAGGTGCTTGAGGACGTCTGTGGTGATACTCAAGCGAGCGTTGCTCATTAGCGGAAACAGCCAAACTATAAAAAGACCACCAAGCAATTTCTCGAGCATTAATGACTTGCCAAGTGCAAGCTCACGACTAGCAACACTAAGCGCTTGAATGTATCTGACCAGGACGAGTACTGAAAAGATGAGGACTCTTCCCTGGTTGCCGCGGTTGAAAGTTCCCGGTCGAACAAAGCGACGCCAATAAGCGCGCCACTGACACTGGAGAATTGAAGTTATCCGACCCATTCCAATTCTTGTACGTTTCTTTTACCAACGTGCTGAAAGAATAGATCTTCGAGTGTCTGGCCAGAGCGTAGAGTCTCTTCTATCGTGCTCGTACAAA
>JBKPQV010000388.1:0-4266 GCA_046734235.1 Acidobacteriota bacterium | reverse complement strand
GGAAGAGTTTACAATCCCCCACACGGCAGTGTGGGGATCGTTCAAGTCCTTTCTACCAAGACGCATCAACAGGAAGAGTTTGCAAATCCCCCACACGGCAGTGTGGGGATCGTTCAAGTCCGACCTATTCATTTGCATCTCAATTTAAGGTCTGACAAACGAGCGTGCTAATAAATAGTGTGGACTTGAACGATCCCCACGCTGCCGTGTTGGGGATTGTCCGTTAGAAAGGATCGACGCTTTTTCCCGAACACCTTTTAAAGACAGCCGCTGCAAAGCTTGTCTGGACGCGCAGAATCAGTCTAGGCGGTGAGGGAATACTGTCAATTTTGACAGTTACTCGATTCGTGTAGGCAAACTAGGATTTTCGAAACCTTCAAACTCAATCACAAAGGAGAGGTTCGATGGCGAAGAGAATTCTTTCATGTCTAATGCTGGTGATGGCAATTGGATTAGCTGACGGTGAGGTATTTGCACAAGTAGAGACCGATAAAGGCATTCAAATTGAAAAAGATCTGGCACTGCTTCGCAAGGACCTCCGCGCTGAGAAAAAGAAAATTATCGCAATGAATGTGCCGTTAACCGAGGCTGAGTCTACGAAATTTTGGCCGGCCTACGATGCGTACGCGGCGGACATGAAGACACATTACGACGAGTTTTACAACGTAATTAAGGATTATGCTGCAAGTCAAAAAACTCTGACGGATGCGCAGGCAATCAGCATGATCAAACGTTGGAGCCAGATTCAAGTCGACCTGGCACAAACGCGCCAGAAACACATTCCGTTAATAGAAAAAGTGCTGCCCGGAAAAAAGGCGGCCCTTTTCTTTCAGATTGATCGTCGACTTTACGAGTTGATAGATTTACAAGTGGCTTCAGAGGTGCCGTTGGTTATTCAGTAAGACTGACTACAGGTAAAGTGAATAATGTGCCGCAGCTCACCCGGTGAGCTGCGGCACAAGTGTCTCCAAATATAGAACCTCTCTGCGATAAATGAAGATTTGGCACATCGTTGTACGGCGATAACGCAAAGGCGCGGCGGTAGTTTCTAGAGAGACTGGACGAGCCACACCAAGGGGATCACAAACAGCACCAAAACATTTGAGGAATTAATCGTAGTTGAATTGTTCGAGATAGGGTTTTGAGATGCTCTTAATAATAAGTTTCTCGTTTGGCAAAACGAGGTACTCTCGTTGATCGGAAGAGCTGCCCTGTAAACTCTTCGACTCATCACGAAGATCTTCCGGGATAACAATCTTCCCCTGAGACTCGGCTGGCAAGATGAACTCAACGTCCACCTTGATCAAGTTCGAGCCACGAAGAACATATCGCCTCGGTAAAAGTTGTTGTAGTCCACCGTCTATGCCGTAGACCTTGAGCAATTCGGCTCGCGTCATTCCCTCTTTTATCGAAACAGCTTCGTTGTATTTCTTAAACAGCCATTCGTCGTGCTCACGAGGGCCGACTATCCCGCTCGACTGTGAGAAGAGAGAAACTGAGATTAAGGCAACAAGCGCAGTTACTTTCAATATAGTCATTTGCTGTCCTTTGCACTCCCAATGTGAACGGCAAACCATGAGAGATCATTTCTTTCGATACCGGTCAAAAGCCATCTGGCCTCGTGCGCTCCCGCATAGAAACGAGCTCGCCGCAAATACATTTGGGTTTCAGGATAGACACGGTAGAAACGATCCAAAAATGATTCGCCGTAGTTATACATGATCACACCAAAGTCGATTGCCGGATCACCCAGGCCCGCACAGCCGAAGTCGATGATGCCGCTGATTCGTTTAGCATAATTGTCATGCAGGATGTGATAAGGCGGTATATCTGTATCAACCACCCTCAGTTCGTACTCGAAATTGTGCGGGTCAGCTAGATGGTTTTCAAAATGTTCTGTTAGCCAGTCACGCAGGTGTGGCATCAAAAGTGGAAGAACCTTTTCACGTATCCGGGCGTAGACGTTTACCCAACCTTCGTACTTCATCAGTGCGTCCGCTAACGGTATTTCAAGACCTTGCGAAGGTACGTGATGTAATTCCCTTAAGAATTGCGCCAGTTGATCCGCGATCGCCTGAATATCCGCATCCGAAAACTTCATCAGTATGTCGCGACGGAGGGTTTTACCGCGAATGAGTTGATAGGCGATGCAGTCGTCTGTTTCGTAAAGTGGATTAGGAATGGGAAGCGAGATGTAGTTTTGCAGCAGACGAAGGATTCTCGCTTCGTTCCTTAAGTGATTCTTTGCGTAGTCAGATTTCGGAAAGCGGAAGACAAGCTCGTCGTTGACGATCACGACGTCGTTAAGCAGACCGTCGTTGTTCAGACTGATGGAATCAATGGACAGTTCGGGTGCAATTTGATGGATCCGATCTTGATAAGTTGATAGAGCGCTCATTCTCTACTCTTGGCGTTCATTTCAGGTACTAGTTTTCTCTGTGTCTCAGTGCTCTCTGCGTCTTTGTGTTGAGATGAGACTAGAAAATCGGGAGTCTTGATTTAACACAGAGACACAGAGAAGAAACCAATTAGTCACACTCGAGCGAGGCCTAAGTAAAATCCGAATAGCCACCGAGCTTTCCGCAATGGCGACAGCGAAAGAGGTAAGCAGTTGGCTCCCCGTCTTTATCGAGCGATTCGAAATATTCGTCCCAATCCTCGCCTTCGAATCCAATCTCTTCTTGGATTGCCGCAATTGCTGTTGGACCATATGCGTTCAGTTCTGGCTTTCCAACGAGGCCCAAGAACTCTGCAGCGTCAGCACAATGAGTAAACCATCTCTCAGGCTGCCAACCAGTGAAGCCAGGTGTGCGATAAGCGACCTCCTCAACAATTTCGTCAGCAACCTGTTCCCAGTTTCCATAGTCGCCTACTGCCGCGGCATCTACGAACTCAGCATCAAACTTCTCATGTGCTTTGCCGTCAGCGATACACCATGGACAGACTGCATCTATTAGTTCCTCTTTGGCGTACATTTGTCCTCTATATATGTATCCCCTCGCCACTCCGCATGAACGACAGATCTTGTCGGAGGTTTCGATACTGCCTGTTGCAAGAGGATTTGGATGATATTTGAAAGTTGGTAAGTCCATATCCTTAATGGGGAAGGTTATTGAGAAGTTCTCTAAAGGCGCAGTTGCGATCAAACAATACCTCAAAGCCGTCGTTTACTACGCGTTGTGTCCCCGCATCGATAGGAACAGCCGCCCACTCAAGTGGGGCAAATCCGTATTCGATTTCGAGTCCGCTGCTATAAAACACCCGCAGGGTTTCCACACGGCCCCAGGTTTCGATTTCTGATTGTTCAAACTTACCGAATCGCGATAGCCAGTTTTGATCGTCAAAGTATCGAGACCTCGCGGTAGTCAAGATCATCAAATCAACATCAGAATTTGGACCAGCTGTTTTTCGAGCATGTGAACCGACCAGCGCCACACTTTCAATGTCTGGTTGCTCAAGTGCCCACTCGCAAAATGATTGCAAAAAAGTCTCAACGTTCACAGTCCACCTCAGAAAGAATCCACCGATTACGCAGCGCGGCGAAGACGCAACCAAAGTTCATCCTGAAAGGATGTAAGTTAATAGCCGTGGGCGAGCGGCCTTGCGCGAAGCCCTCAAACCGATGTTTGTTCGACCCTTTCAGGGTCCTACATATCCTTGCCTTTGCCCGGGGGCTTCGCGCAAAGCCGCTCGCCCCCGGCTACTAACTTTTGTCCTTACAGGACGGGAGAAACTTGCTAGAAAACAAGAACTTGACCATTTGCTACACAGATTTGAATTACCTTGGGGAATCAACTCAGCCGATCACGCAACAAATCTGCGTAATGTGCGTAAGCGGTGGATCACTTCTTTGTTGTCGTCACTATTAACTTCACAACCTCATTTGCCCATGTCTTAATCGGCTGTGCGCTAGCGTGACACATTTCTTCAAGAATTGGTGACACGGCAGACTGGGCGTTCATTTCAATAATGAGATTCGCCAACATTCCCCCGCCATAACCCAACATCATTTGATGCCATAAGCCGGCTCGAACTGGCCAGTGAATATCGAGTTCACGGAGTTCCCAGAGTTGTCTCCAGTACTCCGTTCCGAAATCATTGCAGCCATGAAAAGTATCAAGGACGGCAAGCGTCCAAAGCGCGAGCTGATCCTTCTCATCTTTTTCAAGACGCATTTCAGAGAAGTCGTTAAGTTTGTAAATCGTGGGACGACGGTTTGTGTTTGTCCAAAACTTGTGTGACCGGTCGAGAAGGTTAAGTTGGTTC
>JBKPQV010000387.1:0-3611 GCA_046734235.1 Acidobacteriota bacterium | reverse complement strand
CCTGCAGCAAGAGCAGACAAACGGAGAAAGTCTCTTCGATCTGTACACATTGACGGGGATCCTTTGGGTGGTCAGTAACGAGCGCCTCGAATGTACTAACTATCGAGATCATTTTCCAGTTCTTATTTGTGATTTGGTCCGTAGTCAGTAGTCAGTTGGTCAATCGTCACGCCTTTAGTAACCCGCTTATTCTAAACACGAGCGCCGGTCCTGGGAGCGCAGTCGTCCTCGCCTGCCCGCTCAGCTAGATTGATCTCACTTGGATAAGAATATCTTTTGTGCAACTTGCAATCAGAGGTTAGTGTTGGGCAAGCGGGCAGGCGAGGACGACTGCGCTCCCAGGACCAGCGCTCGTGTTTAGAATTAGCGGGTTACTAAAGGCGTGACGATTGACCAACTGACCACTGACTACTGACGACTGACAACTCAATCTGAAATCTTAAATCAACAATCTGCAATCTAGTTATTGGCTCCCCATCGCGAATCGCTTAGAATCTCCGCCCGTTGCCGTCCAGATTCGATCGCCATGAAACAACTAAAACAAATCCGTTGGCTCTTCGTCGCAGTTGCACTCTTTGCCAGCACCACGTCGGCGCAAAAGGTGTTACGTTGGGGTGCTGATCCAAGCGGCGGGGCTCCCTATGTCTACACCGATCCAGGCAATCCGGATCGTTACATCGGATATGAAAAGGAAATGGTCGAGGCCCTGGCAGCGGCCATGGGACGACAAGCTGAGTTTGTGCCGAGCGATTGGGAGACGCTTGTTTCCGCACTGCAACGCAAATCCTTTGATGTGATAGTGAATGGTCTCGAACCCACAGGAGATCGCGCACAACAGATCGCCTTTAGTAATCCTTATTACATCTTTCAACTTCAATTAACAGTTCGTCGCGACGACAATCGCATTAAGTCGCTCGATGACTGTAAAAACAAGATCGTAGGGACGCTTGGCAATACCGCTGCTTCAAGACTCTTAGAACAACAAAAGATTCCCTATCGCAGTTATCAGGACCCGGTTGGCGCGTATCGCGACCTCGAACTAAGGCGCATCGATGCAGTGGTGATGGATGTGCCTGCTGAAGCCTTCTATGCGCGCGAAAACAACAAACTAAAGCCTGCTGGCCCCCCGTTTTCTAAAGGTCTTTATGTAATTGGACTACGCAAGGGCGATGATGAACTCAAAGCTGAGGTCGACAAAGCCATCGAGAAAATAATTACCGACGGCACGCTCGAACAGATTCTCAAAAAATGGAAACTATGGAACGACGCCCAGGTTGAATTTCAAACGTCAGTAAAAACAAAGACTCCCACTGCTGTAGCGCAGTTTGAAATGACTAACTCTTCTTTCAACTGGCGCGAGGCGTTGTTGCGTTTAACCCGTGCAGCCCTGGTCACTGTATTGATCGCCTTAGGATCAATGGTGATCGCAGTAGTCCTGGGCTTGCCGCTGGCCGTCGGTCAAAGCAATGGACCAGCATGGCTGCGAGCGTTATGCACAATTTACGTGGAATTCTTCCGCGGCACACCTGTACTCGTCCAACTTCTGTTTCTTTATTTCGGACTTCCCGTGATTGGCATCGCAATGCCAGGTTGGTTAACCGCACTGGTAGGTTTAGGACTCAACTACGCGGCCTATGAGTCGCAGGTTTACCGCGCGGCGCTGGATGCGATCCCTAAGGGACAGTGGGAGGCATCATATTCGCTCGGCATGAGTGCAGTGCTTGCGTTTCGCCGGATCATCCTGCCGCAGGCTTTTCGAATTGCTTTACCACCGATGACCAACGATTTCGTTTCTCTCTTCAAAGACACCTCAGTGGCGTTTGCAATTTCAGTTTGGGAACTGGCGACCGCATATCGTGAGCTCGCCAATGCTTCTGGCCAGTTTCTGTTGCTTGGTGTGACGGTTTCACTTTTCTATCTCGCTATGAGTTTACCGATGGCACATGTTGCGCGGTTACTTGAACAGCGTTTACGCAATCGAGCTACAGAAAGAGTTGATGAAGCGGAGGTGGCCGCATGATCCAGGTAACAAACTTGCGCAAACGATTTGGCGATAACGAAATTCTGAAAGGCATAAACTTTGAAGTCCCCGACAAAACCATTCTGGGAATAATCGGGGCTTCAGGTAGCGGAAAGACCACCTTACTTCGTTGTCTCAATGGACTCGAAACGATCGATGGCGGCACGATCAATTGTGGCAACGTGAAGCTTGAGTCAGGAATATCGTCAGCTGATTACAAACGACGGGTACGCGACCTGCGCCTTCAAGTTGGCACGGTTTTCCAGCACTTCTACCTGTTCCCTCACCTGTCAGTAGTCGGAAACATAATTGAAGCCCCGGTCCATGTTTTACGAACTGCAAAGAAAGCAGCAGAAACAGAAGCGTACGAACTGCTGGAGTCAGTAGGTCTCAGAAAAGCAGCTCGACGCTACCCCGAATCGTTATCCGGCGGAGAACAACAACGCGTTGCGATTGCTCGCGCACTGGCAATGCATCCGGCGCTTTTGCTTCTGGATGAACCGACTAGTGCACTTGATCCGAGGCGCATTCAAAGTTTACGCGCACTACTACGAGGATTTGTCGACAAGGGGCAGACGATGATCATTATTTCGCACTCGATCGGCTTCCTCGGCGGGGTGTCGGATAACTTGCTCTACATGGAAGGTGGACTAGTTGTTGAGCATGGTCCAACGGAACAGGTGCTCAACTCACCGAAGGATCAGAGGGTGAGAGATTTTGTGGCGCAAGCGGAGTGAAGTTATTTCAGATTGTAGATTTCAGATTTCAGATTGTCGTGTTTGATGGACAGCGATAGGATCGATATGACTTAGAGCACCAATAGGTCTCACAGGACAAATAGGTCCTATTTCCATCGATCTTACGCGACAATCTGAAATCTGAAATCTACAATCTGAAATAATCAAAGCGTTACATCAATCGATCTCAGATACGTATCGTATTCATCGTGCTTGTCGTCGATACTCAAGATCTGAGCACCCACGAAGTATCCCATTGCAGCAGTTACCCCGCCGGTAAGCTGTTCGCAACGCACCGGTGTCACTTGCATTTCGACAGGTCCAGTTGGCAGGTATAGAGATACTTTAAGACGAGCACTTTTCCCACAGTATTTTTCATCGATCAGAGTGGAGGGGAGAACTAATGCAAGGCCACCTCGGCTCAAATCAGTGGTGCGCCCAAAGAACACGAGCGATTCTCCAGCACATACAGCTTCGGTATCGAGAATTGCCAGACTCGCTTTAACTTCCGTTTCGCACGTAGCTGTGAGCCTGGGCGTTTTGCGCCGTTCTGTTGTCGGGGTGTTTTGATCCACGCTGGTAAGTCTTACGACTTGGGAGTCAGCCAAATCAGAAGCTTTACGTCTCTGATTTAATTTGATTCTTAACGATCTAAGCCGCAGTTGTCCTTCTGTGGTGGGCCAGTAGTAACATGAAACTATGAATTTGTACATTTGAAACCGACTAAATCTTCCTCAACGAATTTTTCTGATGTAGACCATGGCTTTACTTATCGAAATAACTAAACTCATTCCCCAGGCATCTGAGCCACAAAGTTGTAGCCCAATCCCATTCACCCGAGCACTCCAGGGTAC
>JBKPQV010000386.1:0-7346 GCA_046734235.1 Acidobacteriota bacterium | reverse complement strand
GCGTTGCACAGTTTGACAAAGACAAAAGCTATGGCGACTTCGTCATCGTCAAAGGCGACACGCTCGAGAATGTAATCATTGAGCCAGGCAAAGATACCCTGATCGATATTCCGCTCGCTGCTCCACAAGATCAGGCGACCTCCCCCCAGGAACGCACTACTGAAGATCGTTGGCGTATTCGGTTTCCAGAGTACGACCGCTACGGTGATCGTGGCGCTCGGGGAAGAGATATTCCGTTCAAGAAAGGACGGTGGTGGGATCCTTACAATCAGAGTGTCATCAAAGGCGACTACCCGATTAAGGGCAATGAGACTTTCATGATCTTTTCGGCTGTGAATACGACAACAATCGAACAACGACGTGCGCCAACACCTTCGGATGTCAGTAGCGTCGACCCACTAAGTGGCGAATTCTTTGGCCGACCGGAGCAACTCGCTTTAAATGAAACCCTCCAATTAAGCTTCGAACTGTTTCATGGCGATACCTCGTTCAAACCTCGTGATTGGGCCATCAAGTTTTCCCCGACGTTCAGCATTCCAAACTATTTGAATGCGCGTGAAAATGGGGTCGTCAACATCGACGTAAGACGTGGGACCGATCGTACGGATTGGCACGTTTCCCTGGAGGAAGCCTTTGGTGAGGTAAAGCTCCTCGACGTAAATGCGAACTACGATTTCGTCTCTGTCAGGGCAGGGATTCAACCATTTGTTTCAGACTTTCGTGGTTTCATTTTTTCCGACAATAACCTCGGGGCAAGAGTATTTGGAGCAATTGATAACAATCGTGTGCAGTTTAACGGTGCATACTTTTCGATGCTTGAAAAGGACACAAACAGTGGCCTGAACCGATTCGACACCCGCCATCAAAATGTTTATGTCGCAAACGTTTTTCGACAAGACTTTATTCGTAAGGGATACACAATTCAGGGAAGCTTTCATTACAACGACGATCGACGTGGAGTAAAGTTTGATAGTAATGGATTCTTAGTACGCCCGGCTGCAATCGGCGACGTTCAACCTCACGCGATAAAGGTTGCTTACCTTGGGGTCAGTGGTGACGGTCATTTAGGGAGACTGAATCTCAGCCACTCTTACTATTACGCATTTGGGCATGATGAACGAAACCAGATTGCAGGCCGTCGAGTTGACGTCCGTTCCAATATGGCCGCAGTGGAAGCGTCAGTAGATCGCGATTACTTACGTTTCAAAGGCTCCTTCTTTTGGGCACAAGGGGACACCAATCCAACTGACAACAAAGCTACTGGCTTCGATGCAATTTTTGACGATCCAAATTTTGTCGGAGGGCAGTTTTCCTTCTGGGTGCGAAATGGAATCCGCTTAACGCAGACTGGAGTCGGTTTGGTCCAACCAAACAGTCTTCTGCCAAGTTTGCGCAGCAGCAAGACTCAAGGTCAGGCGAATTTTGTAAATCCAGGAATCTTTATTTACAACGCAGGGGTAGATGCCGAAGTGACCCAGAAAATAAAGGCAGTATTTAATGTTAACTACCTGAGGTTTCACCGCACAGAGCCGCTTGAATATGTGCTTTTTCAGAATCGAATCAGGCACGATATTGGGGTGGATTACAGCGTGGGCGTAGCCTACCGGCCTTTCCTTATCAATAACTTTACAGTGACTTTTGGTGCGGCCACACTGCAAACCGGGCGCGGCTTCCGCGATATCTTTACCGATAATTCACGCAATTGTCCGCCCGGGGTTGGAGACTTCTGCCAACCCGACGTTATCAGTCCAAACAAATTTCTTTATCAATTGTTTGCTCACGCGAAGTTCGTCTTTTGATAAAGCTGGTGCTGAGATGATTAAGCGCAAGACACTTTTGATCGGCGTGATCACTAGCGGCATTGCCGTCGTGCTGGCCCAATCAACATCTGCCGATCTCTCTCAAGTTAACCTTGCACTTCAAACTCAAACTGTACAAAGCGTTCCCACACCTAAACTAGAAGGTTGCGTTTCTTGTCATGGACTAATCGAGCCAATGCACAAGTACGGCACAACCGACACACTAGACAAGCTTAAGGACGGTAAGGATGCGGTTGGCCTGAGCTGCACTGCGTGTCACGGAGGTAATCCTGCGGTATCAAAGACGAGCGATGATCCTAAAGAAATTGAACGAGTAAAGAAACTGGCCCACGTTCAACCATTGTTCCCGTCGCAATGGAAACGGAACGGGAGGTATTCCGGTGCAAATCCGGAACGAACCAACACGCTGTTAGCCAGGGAAAGTTGGGAATTTGTTCGATTCATAAACCCTGGCGACTTACGTGTCGTGTCGAAAACCTGTGCCGGCAGTGCCTGTCACGAGACTGAGTCGAATAATGTGTCGCGCAGCATGATGACTCATGGTGCGATGCTCTGGGGGGCAGCACTCTATAACAACGGAAGTTTTCATCTGAAGGACGGACGCTTTGGCGAAAGTTACGATCAGGAGGGGCGTCCGCAAACACTGCTCCAGACATCTACCGAAGAACAACGTAGAACTAAAGGCCTTCTGAGTTTGCTCGACCCGATTCCGCGTTGGGAGATTTCCCAACCGGGGAATGTTTTGCGTGTCTTTGAACGAGGTGGCAAACGGCGCCTTGAAGTTGGATTACCAGACAAAGAAGAGGACCCGGGAAAACCAGATAAGGGGCTCAGCGCCCGGGGCTTTGGCTCCTTACAACGAACTGATCCCGTGTTCCTTGGTCTACAGAAGACCAGGCTGCTTGATCCGACACTAAATTTCCTTGGAACAAATGATCATCCCGGGGATTATCGTTCATCTGGTTGCTCCGCCTGTCACGTCATCTACGCAAACGATCGCGATCCCTCCCATTCTGCTTTCTACAGCCAGGCAGGAAATTTAGGTTGCTCACAAACAGCTGATACAAATATTCCAAAGGATGAATCGGGTCATCCCATCAGGCACCAATTCACAAGTCAGATCCCCTCGTCACAATGCATGGTCTGTCACATGCACCCAGGCACGAATATGGTTGCGACTTATCTCGGTTTGACCTGGTGGGATAATGAGAGCGACGGATCCCAAATGTATCCGGCGAAGCAGCACAACCCGAGTCAGGATGAAGAGCAGGAGAAACTGAATCGCAATCCTGAAGGCTCGAGCCTACGAGGTCTTTGGTCAGACTTCGACTTTCTCGTAAAGACGGGGACCCAGGATTTCAATGCACTGTTACGTAACACGCAGTTTGCCGATTCGCATGGCCACGGGTGGATGTTTCGCAAAGTGTTCAAGCGAGATCGAAAAGGAAACTTACTTGACGCTCAGGGAAACATAGTTTCACCTGACGACCCGCAGAAGTTCAGCAAAGCTGTTCATCTAAACGACATACATCTTGAGCGTGGGATGCATTGTGTTGATTGCCATTTTCGCCAGGACTCACATGGCGACGGCAACCTCTACAACGAACCGAGAGCCGCGATTGAAATCAACTGCGAAGACTGTCATGGCTCAATTAATCAACGCGCGAATTTGTTTACCTCCGGGTTCGCGGCTGCAACGGTCACTGGGACAGCCGCAGAGCGACGTAAGACTCAGAACCAGCCGCCGGCCGGTCAGGATTTAACTCGGCTTCGTGTACGAGATGAATCGGGTACTCGCATCCCACTGTTTCAGAAGGTTCCACGCGATCGCAAACGCAAAGACGAAAAGGGAACTGATATCGATCTTAAAGCGGGAGACATCGTTCAAAACTCTATGGTGGTTCCTGGTCGTTGGTGGCGAGTGCCCCAAACCCTTGACACGGTAACTCCTGGAAGTCGTGATTTTAATGAGCGTTCGCAGTATGCAAAGACGATTCAGAAAGACAACCAAACATGGGGTAACGTGCCCCCTGATAACAAACAATTGGCCCATCGTGATAGCAACATGACTTGTGTTGCATGTCACTCCTCCTGGGTCACAAGTTGTTTTGGGTGTCATTTGTCGATGCAGGCAAATCGTAAGATGCCAAATCGTCACAATGAAGGCGGCGAGTCACGGAATTTCACGCAATACAATTTTCAGGTGCTTCGCGACGACATCTTCATGTTGGGTCGCGATGGTACGGTAACCGGAAATCGCATCGCGCCCGTGCGATCTTCATCTGCCGTTCTTGTTAGTTCGCAAAATCAAAATCGCGAATGGATCTATTCGCAGCAGCAAACAACCTCCGCTGAAGGTTTTGCCGGGCAGGCTTTTAATACGCACATCCCGCACACCGTTCGATCTACAGAGACAAAAACGTGCTCCGACTGTCATGTCTCGCAAAAGAACGATAACAACGCCTGGCTTGCTCAGTTGCTATTGCAGGGAACCAACTTCGTTAATTTCATGGGGCGGTATGTCTACGTTGCGGCGGATAATGCTCTTGAGGTTGTCGTAGCAACAGAGCGCGACGAGCCACAAGCCGTATTGGGAAGTAGTCTGCAGAAGGTCGCTTACCCTGACAATTACGCCAGTTTTGTAGGCGGTGGCAGCGAACTCCGAACATTTTATGAACACGTGGGTAATCCGAAGGTTTTACAAGTTCAATTGCGCGGCGAATACGCATACGTAGCAGCAGGAGAAGGTGGTCTACGCGTTTACGACGTCGCACAAATTGATCAGAAGGGGTTCTCAGAGCGAATTACTACGGCACCTGTTTCCAGGTTTGGTCAGAAGTTTTGGGTCAAAACAAAATACGCTACTGCAGTTGCAGCACCGACCACGCTGGCAGTTGATCCGGCAAGGTGGCGAGTAAAAGTAGATGGGTCGATGATTGATCCATTCACAGCCGCCACCTTAAGAGGAGATGCTCGCAAGCAACTCGTAAATGATGAACAACCGATTCACCCGCTCTACGCATACCTCTACGTGGTCGATAAATACGAAGGGCTGATCCTTGTCAACGCTGCGACATTGTTAGACGGCGACCCCTTAAATAATTACCTCAAGCGAGCCCTGGATCCCGGGAAGTATCCTGGAGGCGCATTTAATCCTGAAGGAGCCTTGAGTGATGCTAATAACATTTCCATCGCAGGCAAATATGCCTATGTGACTACTTCTCACGCACTGAACATCATCAGCCTTAACGATCCTTTGAACCCGCGTTTAGTAAACAAGATAAATCTGAAGACACCGCGTGCTGTTGCAATTCAATTTCGCTACGCATTTGTTGTGGATCAGGAAGGTTTGAAAGTGATTGATGTGACGCTGCCGGAGCAAGCCCGGCTCGTTGAAAATGCTTTCGTACCACTAGCCGATGCACACGACGTCTACGTAGCCAGAACTTACGCTTACGTAGCAAATGGGAAAGAGGGAATCGCGATCATCGACGTGGAACAGCCCGAACACCCTGGACTGGATCAAAAGTACAATGCCGAAGGCAAACTCAACGATGTTCACCAGGTGAAGATCGCGATGACTAACGCGAGCCTGTTCGCTTATGTTGCTGATGGAAAGAATGGCTTAAGAGTTTTGCAGTTGATGTCTCCAGAAACGATGCCCGAGTATGCCGGGTTTAGTCCACGACCCAGGCCTCAATTAATTGCCACTTTCAAAACAAAAGGTGATGCTTTAGGTGTTTCCAAAGCACTCGATCGAGATCGTGCCGCAGATGAAAGCGGAAATCAGGTTTCGGTCTTCGGCCGCCGGGGCGCGCGACCATTTAATTACGATGAGATTATCCGAATGTTAAAGACGAACGACGGGCAGGGAGATTGGTTTAGAGTTACTGACACTCCGCCAAAGCGATAACCTGCGCCTTGCTTCTGTAACGCCGTCTCTCCGTCTCTGCGTACTCGGCGTCTCTGCGTTAAAGGTTTAGGAACTCGTGGACTTTTCTAACGCAGAGCCGCCGAGTACGCAGAGACGCAGAGAGTTCTTCTAGAAGGCCGAGTAGCCTTAAGGAAATTCACAAAAGTTCGCGGCGAAGTTTCAAGAGCAGCTCTTTTGCCTCATCTGGCGTAATTGAGTCTGATGCAGATCGAATCTCTTCAATCACCTTTTGATTACCCAGGTCAAAGAGCGAAGCTTGAGCCGCGAGCTTACGACGACCAGCAGTAGTCGCCGCTCTTTCCAAAGCGCTGTTCGCCGCGGCGGCCTTCGCTGAAACTGGCTCGGCAATCTTGGCTTCATTCTCCGCTTCAGCAAAGACTTCCAACTCGTAACGCTCAAGTCGCGCTAACACTTCCCGCGCATTTGCTAAGACGGCTGGAGGCAATCCGGCTAATCGGGCTACTTCAATGCCATACGACTTCGACGCTCGACCGCGCTCAAACCGGTGCAGGAAGACCACCTCACCCTCACGCTCGGAGGCAGTGATTTGGTAGTTCTGCGCGCCTGGCAAACGCTCAGCAAGTTCGGTCAACTCGTGATAATGAGTCGCAAAGAGCGTTTTCGCGGCGTGGTCTGCTGAGTCGTGAAGATATTCAGCAACAGCCCATGCAATAGACAAACCGTCAAAGGTCGCGGTGCCTCGACCAATCTCATCGAGGAGTACTAATGACCTAGGGCTGGCGCTGTGGAGAATCGCGGCTGTCTCCGTCATCTCTACCATGAACGTCGAGCGCCCACGAGTTAAGTCGTCTGAAGCTCCGACCCGAGTCCAAATTCGATCAACCAACGGTAGTCGCGCGCGTTCAGCCGGCACGAAGCAACCCAACTGTGCCAGGATGCAAATAATTGCAGTCTGCCGCAGCACGGTGCTCTTACCACCCATATTTGGACCAGTAATAATGAGAAGCCGATCAGTCGAATTGTTCAGATAGATACTATTGGGTACGAATGGTTCGTCGATGAATGCTTCAATAACTGGGTGACGACCCTGAACTATTTCCAGTTCATCACCGTCATGCATCGCCGGCCTTACGTAGCGTTGGCGCGACGATGTCTCCGCCAGGGAGGCTAACGCATCAAGAGCTGCAAGGGCTCGGGCGGTAACTTGAATGCGTTTTGTCTCAGCCGCGATTTGCCGGCAGACATCTGTGAAAAGCTCTGTTTCAAGTTGGATAATTCGCTCTTCTGCACCAAGAACCTTCTTTTCAACCTCGCGCAATTCAGGAGTCGTAAATCGCTCAGCATTCGCGAGGGTTTGACGGCGTTCATAATCGGCAGGAACTCGTACAGCATTAGCTTTAGATACTTCTATGAAATAGCCAAAGACTCCGTTGAAGCGAATGCGCAGATTGGAAATACCACTGCGAGTTCGCTCGGTAGCTTCCATCCTTGCAATGATCTGTTTCGCGTTTGTGCTAATGGATCGCAGTTCATCGAGTTCCTGCGAGTATCCCTCGCGAATTGCCCCACCGTCACTTAACTTAACAGGCGGATCTTCGCTAATTGATTTCTCAATCAGTGAGCGAATATCT
>JBKPQV010000385.1:0-3001 GCA_046734235.1 Acidobacteriota bacterium | reverse complement strand
TCGCGAAAGAGAAGCGGTTGAGTATCTGCGTTGGATGAAGAATCAGATCTACTCCAACTACAAAAAATTCACTGGCACTAAACAGATTCCGCATAACATTGAAAGTCTTGATCAACGATGGGAAGACTTCGTTGATTTGTTAGATGTATACCGCCGAAGAAAACACCACCTGCGTTCGATTAATCGTCAGGCGGTGCAGAACCAGTTAGTGCAAGCTGAGCGTTCTGTTGCTTCGGCCAAGGATGATCGTGAACGACGTATTCAGCAGGCTAACGTGGAGATTTTGAAACGTCGCGTAGCTGCGTTTAATGATATCGAACGTTCTGTGAAGTTGGTTGAAGGCCAGCTGCAATCGATCGAGAATTTCTTTGGCCTGGTAAACGACCAGGTTGTTACGTTACCCACCCCTGAACGAGTTTCTTCGCTTGATTTTGAGCAACTGAGCGATTCGATAGCAATGACGAAGCAGATGCTCGAAGAGACTTCCGACACCTTTGCCGCGCTCGATAGTCATAATCGGGACATCGGCAACTACGAACTCCTTCTCACTAGCGGGACTGGCAAATAAGGTCTTGAAGCTTTGGCCTTGGGTCTTTGGTCTTAGGCCTTGGAGTCGAGCTACACCTCACACAGCTCAAACAATCTCAAACTTAAGATCTCAAATCTCAAATGAAGGATTTTGAGATCTTCGATTTGAGATCTGAGATCTTCCGGTGGTACCGACCTCGTTCAACACAGCCCCTATTCCAAGAGCCAAGAGCGAAGACCAAAGACCCAAGTCCCAAGGCCAAGGCCAATGGGGCGCTGCGCTGCCAAAACCCACCAAACATCAGCACTTTACTTGTTAATGTAGCGGGTCAAGTAATACACTCTATAGCATTGAAAAAAAAGATGGCCACAAGATATTGACACTGGTCAATCAAAGGAGTATATTCCGCTCCGCTTGAGACGAGGTGATGATTTGGAGCAGCGGCAGGCCCCCTGTGCCACTCCCAATCGGTCTTTTCGCCTTGATTAGAGCCAACCGGGGTATCCGCCAAACATCTAAATTACGGGCATGCGCGAGCTATTCGCGATGCCGAACCGTTTTTGAAACCCGATTTTTCCCTCGCAAGGTCTCCCGCGAGAAAGGCATATGAAGATGAGTGCAGCATTCGGCAAAAAAGCAAAAAGTAGTGTCACATCCCCCTCTGTTCCCTCGCGTCGAAAATCGCAGCAGCTCGGACTTAATGCCAGAAAAGTGGTTAGTAAACGCTACTCGTTAAAGGATTCAAAAGGACGCGCGATCGAAGAATGGTCGGATATTGTGCGACGGGTTGTGGGGCATGTCTCTGCAGCAGAAACCGGCGAAAAAAGAGATAAGTTTTTTGCCGCTATGAGCGAAGTAATGCTCGAGGGCGAGTTCATTCCAAACACACCTTGCCTCGTTAACGCGGGCAAAGTAAATGGTCAATTGGCGGCTTGTTTTGTGCTGGACGTTCCGGACTCTCTCCAGGGAATCATGGATCACGCCAAAGCCGCAGCTACGATTCATCAAACCGGCGGCGGAACCGGAATGACTTATGAATTCCTGAGACCGTCCGGCGCAATGGTTAGTTCCGCTACCGGTGTCGCATCAGGCCCGGTCTCTTTCATGAACATCGTCAATCAAGTGACTGATGTTGTGAAGCAGGGCGGTGTACGCCGTGGTGCAAACATGGGCATGATGCGCGTTACTCATCCGGACGTACTTCGCTTTATCCACGCGAAGAACGATCAGCACTCGCTGACGAATTTCAATATTTCAGTCAACGTCACGGATAAGTTTTTGAAAGCCGTTGACAACAACGAGTGGTTCCAATTGGAGTTCAATGGTGAATCGTGGACCGAATCGATTTACGACCCTGTTCGAGACGGCGATTATGTTGTCTATCGCAGACCAGATGGTTCGACCGTTACCTTCTGTGATCGGCAGTCGTTTGTAAATTCCGACTTGTCGAATTGCACGATTGAGGAAGCGCCGCGACCGGGAATGATTTTCGCTCCCGACATTTGGAATCGAATCGTGGCTAGCGCACACAAGTATGCTGAGCCCGGCATTGCGTTCATCGATGAAGTTAATCGCCACAATCATATGATGAACTCAATGGGTCCGATTTACTCTTGTAACCCATGCGGTGAGCAGTTCCTCCACTTCTCAAACTCTTGCAACCTCGGGTCAATCGATCTCGCAAAGTTCTATGATCCTGAGAAGAGAGTTGATTGGGATAGGCTCCGGGAAGTTACTCATCTCTGCACACGATTTCTCGATAACGTAATCGATACTTGTGCATGGCCGTTGCCGGAAATTAACGACGTAGTTCATAGGACTCGACCAGTTGGTCTGGGAATCATGGGATTCGCAGATCTGTGTCTCAATTTGAGTATCACCTACGGGTCGCCCGCTTCGATCGATCTAATGGACGAAGTGATGGGTTTTGTTCGCCGTGAATCATGGATGGAAAGCAATAGGCTAGGAGCCGAAAAAGGCACGTTCCCTGAGTTTGAACCGAACCAGGAAGCCTATACAGACTTTCTCTATAACCAGATCGGTATTCCAAAGGATATTCCGCTCACACCAAGAAATTACGAAGTGACGACTATTGCGCCGACTGGAACTATTTCCCTCGTGGCAGAGACGTCATCGGGTATTGAGCCAAACTTCTCATGGGCCTACGTTCGTAAGGACACCCTTGGAACGCGCACTTATGTCCACACCCTGGCGGCCCAGGCATTGGGAATTAACGTTGATCAATGTGATCAGGAATCGATAGATGCGGCTGCAGCCTACGTCGTCGAACACGAACGTGAGTTGCCTCCGCATTTTATCTCGGCGATGAATATAAGCGCTGAGCAGCACGTTCATGTGCTCGCGGCTGCTCAGCGCAACGTCGATAACAGTGTGTCGAAAACCTGTAATGGTGCGGTTAACGACACGGTGGAGTCGGTCGATGCGTTGTATCGACTCGGTCGTCAGCTTGGT
>JBKPQV010000384.1:0-15897 GCA_046734235.1 Acidobacteriota bacterium | reverse complement strand
GTCTGAGGCTGTCAACGGAGCTGTCCCACTTGACTCGCAGTTCTACGTCGTGCGCGCTGTTGATCACGATTTTGATTCCGCAATAACACGAAGGGACAGCATCGTTTTAGTCAAAGGCGGGAGGCAGATAGGAAAGACTTCGCTGCTCGCGCGCGGACTGCACAATGCCAGAACCAGTGGGGCGCACGTAGTCATCACGGACTTTCAAACACTCAACGAAGCGCAGTTCGATTCTGCGAAAACGCTTCTGCTCTCACTTGCGCAGCTTATTGCGGACAAACTTGAACTCGACGTGCAACCAGACGAAGTTTGGAACGCGAGGCGTGGCCCAAGCGTCAACTTTGAGCGGTACATAAAACGCGAGGTGCTGGACAAACTCGCAGGCCATGTTGTCTGGGGACTTGATGAAGTTGACCGCCTTTTCACCCGCGACTACGGTAGCGAAGTGTTCGGACTGTTTCGCTCTTGGCATAACGCGCGCGCGCTCGAACCGGCAGGCCCATGGCGAAGATTGACGATGGCAATCTCTTACGCGACGGAGGCCCATCTTTTTATATCCGACCTGAACCAATCTCCGTTCAATGTTGGCACGCGGCTCGAGCTCGAGGATTTTGACCGCGAGCAGGTCGCAGAACTCAACATGCGTTATGACTGCGCTCTGAAAAACGAAGCTGAGCACGAAGGCTTTTATCAACTCCTGAGCGGTCATCCGTTTCTTACGCGGCAGGGTCTCAAGACACTCGCCACGGGGAGAATGGATTGGGAAACTTTCATCAAGCAAGCTGACAATGATGAAGGTCCTTTTGGAAATCATCTGCGTCGTATCCTGTTACTGCTCTTGAAAGATGCAACTCTGCTTCAGGCGATGAAGGATGTTCTTCAGGGACGTTCATGCCCACGGTCAGAAAGTTTTTACCGCCTGCGAAGCGCTGGGCTATTGACTGGCGAGTCAATGCAGGAAGCACGACCACGTTGTCGCCTTTATGCCAGTTACCTAGAACATCGTCTTGGATCACTCAGCGGATGATTTTTAGTATGGCGGAAGCCTGAGATGCAGCGGTTCCTTCCATCTATCCAAACGTTAAGGTTTACGAGAATCGAAGACCGATGAGCAATGATTCATCCGCCTTTTATGTTGCCGGTGGAACGCTGGGTGTGGATGCGCCCAGTTACGTTTATAGGCAGGCGGATGAAGCCTTGTACGAAGGCTTGAAAGACGGGCACTTTTGCTATGCTTTGACCTCACGCCAGATGGGAAAATCCTCTCTAATGGTTCGCACAGCGATGCGTTTGAGGGAAGACAACGTCACCGTCGTCGTCCTTGATCTCACCGGCATCGGTCAGAATCTCACTTCAGAGCAGTGGTATGACGGACTACTTAACAAGATCGGACAGCAGTTGGGTCTGGAAGACGATTTGGAAGATTTCTGGACGGCGCACGGACGCTTCAGCGCTTTCCAGACATTTATGGGCGCGATTAGAGAGGTCGTCTTGCCGCGCTCTCTTGGACGCGTGGTGATCTTCGTTGACGAGATCGATACTGTGCGTAGTTTGCCGTTCCCGACTGCCGAATTTTTTGCAGGGATCAGGGAGTTCTACAACAGACGATCCCATGACGCTGAGTTGTCGCGTCTGACTTTTTGTCTGCTAGGAGTCGCGACGCCTTCGGATTTAATTAGCGATACTAGAACGACTCCTTTCAATGTCGGACGGCGCGTCGAGTTAAGAGATTTCACGGAAGCGGAAGCCGCGCCTCTGGCCACCGGTCTTGGCAGACAGCCGAAGCACGGGGCGAAACTGCTGAAGCGGATACTCTACTGGACGGGCGGTCACCCTTACCTTACTCAGCGTCTTTGCCAGGTTGTTGCCGAAGACGAGAGCGTGACGGGAAACGCAGGTGTTGACCGCCTGTGTGAAGACCTCTTTCTTTCATGGAGGGCGAGAGAGCGCGATGACAATCTCTTGTTTGTGCGCGAGCGGTTGCTGCGCGGCGAGGTAGAGCGCGCCAGTCTCCTTGATCTCTATTTGCAGGTGCGTAGCCACAAGAGGGTGCGCGACGACGAAGTCAATCCGCTCTTGAGCATGCTGCGCCTCTCCGGTATTACGCGCGCCGTTGAAGGATATCTCTACGTCCGGAACCGAATTTACTACCGCGCCTTTGACCGCGAGTGGGTAAGAATCAACATGCCTGATGCCGAACTGCGTCGCCAGCGCACGGCGTACCGTAGAGGTCTACGGCGCGCTGCCGCCGTTGCTTTAGTCGTCGTCGCGATGGTGGCAGGACTTGCCGCCGCCGCAGTGCGCCAGCGAAACCGCGCTCGTGAAGAGTCTGAGCGCAACCGACGCCTCTCCTACGATGCGAACCTGAGTCTTGCACAACAGGCATGGGAAGAGGCCAATCTCCCGCGCCTGTTCGAAATTCTTGAAAGCCAGAAGCCCGAGCCCGGCGAGAGCGATCTTCGCGGATTCGAGTGGAACTATCTCTGGCATCTCGCGCATAGCGACCTGCTTACCTTCAGAGGACACAAACGCGCCGTCGAAAGCCTTTCCTTTTCACCGGATGGTAAACATATCGCGACTGCCAGCCGGGACGGCACTGCAAAAGTCTGGCAGGCCGCAACAGGCGAGGAGCTTCTCACCCTCAGCGGACATGGAAGTGACGTCTTCAGCATTGCCTACTCGCCGGACGGCAAATTGCTTGTCACAGGAAGCGGAGACGACACAGCAAGAGTCTGGGATTCATCAACAGGTCGTGAAGTGCTCACATTGAGAAGCCACGAAGGCGCAGTACGCTCCGTTACATTTTCTCCAGACGGCAAAACTCTTGCCACCGCCAGTACGGACAAGACAGTTAAGATCTGGAACGTCAAGACTGGGTCAGAAATCAAAACTCTGAGAGGGCACCAGGATCGAATCAATTCGATTGCGTACTCACCTGATGGCCGGCGGCTCGCCAGTACAAGTTGGGATAAGACTGTGAAATTGTGGAACGCGGCTACAGGCCAAGAGACCAGAACTCTAACAGGCCATCAGAATTTTGTTACCGCGGTTGCTTTTTCTCCCGATGGGCGCAAACTAGCGACAGGCTCTTTTGATGACACTGCAATAATTTGGAACTCAGATACCGGAGAACAACTGGTTACTCTCAGAGGGCATACCGCAGACATTCACAGCGTAGCATTTTCTCTGGATGGTGGGACGCTTGCTACTGGAAGTTGGGACAGGACTATCAGATTGTGGGATGTCTCTACGGGCAAAGAAGCGAAGGTGTTGAGGGGACATAACGCGGATGTGATGTCTCTGAAGTTTTCACCTGATGGCAAGTTGCTGGCAACTGCGAGTTACGACGGAACCGCTAAGCTCTGGAATTGGAACAGAGAGCAAGGTGTCGTTGAACTGCGAGGTCACACTGATCGCGTGGTCGCAGTTGCTTATTCGCCAGACGCTAAACTCGCAGCTTCCGGGAGTTGGGACAAGACGGCCAAAATTTGGGACGCCAGCAGCTATAGAGAGCTCTTCACACTCAAAGGGCATCAGGAGCACGTAACATCTGTCGCGTTCTCGCCTGATAGCAGACTGCTGGCGACAGGAAGCAAAGACCAAATGACGAAACTGTGGGATGCGAGGAGCGGGCAACTGTTGAAGACGTTAAATGCACACGCGGGTCGGATAAACTGTTTATCTTTCTCACACGACGGGAAACGGCTGGTGACCGGCAGCGAAGATGGGTCGATAACCATTTGGGACGTGAACACTGGGCAGACGACCAAAATTTTCAAAGACACCGCTCACATCCTTGGTGTTGCGTTTTCACTCGACGATCTACTGCTAGCGACGACCAACTGGGACGATGTTGCTAAGGTCTGGAACGTTGAATCGGGAACGACGCTGCGTACGCTCGTGTGCCACGCGCCAAACAGTCCAAGCTTCACACCAGAAGGCAAACGTTTGGAGGCCTCCCGCGAGGATTATTCAAACCCAGTAACCTTTTCGCCGGATGGAAAACGGATCGTGACCGGCAGCGAAGAGAATGCCGCGATAATGTGGGACGTCGCCTCGGGCCAGAAGCTTCTGACTTTTAGCGGCCATTCCGCATACATCTTTGGCGTTGCGTTCTCGCCCGACGGCAGAAGGATGGTAACAGGTAGCTACGACAGCACGGCGAGAATCTGGGATCCCGCTAATGGGCAGGAAGTGGTTAAGCTTGGAGGCGGAGGTGGAGGCGTTATGTCGATCGTATTTTCGCCCGACGGTCAGCGTCTATTGTGGTGCGGGTGGGATCTCAGGGTGACGATGTGGAGCATAGACTGAATAGGCAGTACTGATACAGTAGAGCTTCTCTAATTCTGAGGAACAACCTGACCATAGAGAACATGCATAGATCTAGCCATCTCTCACTATTGTTGACGTTTGTTCTGTCAACCCCTCTTGTTTTCAGCCAAGCGCAGATGGCACCTAGTACCAGTGGTCAGGATCGAAGATCCGCGGTGGTGCATGACCTCGATGAGGTCTATACATTTGCGGTGCCACGGAGCAAACAAGAATGGATTGAGCGTGCCGCTCGCTTGAGGCGTCAGATATTAGCAAGCGCTGGTCTTTGGCCCATGCCACCGAAAACAGCCCTTAACCCTCGCATCTTCGATCGCCTCGAACGCCATGGTTACACAATTGAAAAGGTGTATTTTGAAAGTCATCCTGGCTTTTTCGTGACTGGTAACCTTTATCGTCCAGCCAGCACAGGAGAAGCGACTGTGAAGCGACACCCGACCGTCTTGAGCACCCACGGCCATTGGCAATACGGGAGACTGGAGAACTCCGAACTCAGTTCTGTTCCTGGCCGAGCCATTAACCTCGCCCGGCAGGGTTATGTCGTTTTCTCTTATGACATGATCGGATTCAACGATTCCTTCCAACTCACTCATCAGTTTGGTGGAACGCGCGAAGAGTTATGGGGAATCAGTTTGTCAGGTCTTCAGCTCTGGAATAGCATTCGGGCTTTGGACTTCGTTTTATCACTGCCGGACGTTGATCCCGATCGCATCGCAGTTACGGGAGCCTCCGGTGGGGGCACTCAGACTATTTTACTCACTGCTGTGGATGACCGCGTCAAAGTCAGTGCCCCAGTTAATATGGTTTCGGCCCATATGCAGGGTGGCTGTCTGTGTGAAAACGCTCCTGGTCTACGGATTGACACTAACAATGTGGAGATCGCCGCGCTCATGGCCCCTCGGCCAATGCTTTTGGTTTCTGCTACTAAGGATTGGACGAAAGACACGTTAACGGTCGAATACCCAGCCATCCGCAATGTTTACAGACTTTTTGATGCCGAAGACAAGGTGCAAGCTGTACAAATGGACGTCGAGCACAACTACAATCGTGATAGCCGAGAAGCGGTCTATGCCTGGTTCGGTCGTTGGTTGTTGGGAATTGAGGGCGCCAACAAATTGAAGGAGCAAGCCTTCGAGGTGGAAATGCCTTCCCGCCTTTTAGTTTTCTACAATCTTGAAAAGCCCGCGCGTGCTGTCGGCCCCGACACACTCATCTCGTACTTAATAGGAACCGCCCAAGAGCAGCTCGATACATTAAAGCCGAAGGACAGGGATGGCTTAAATCTCTTTCGTCAGAGAATGGGACCAGCCCTTCAACTCGCCTTGGCGGTTGACTCGCCAAACTTTGAAGACCTAGAGGTCAGCGAAAGAACAAAGGAGTCGCGCGGAACCTACGACATTGAACATTTCTTCATTGGACGGAAGGGGAAAGGGGATCGAATCCCCGTCACACTGTGGTCACCATGGAGGGCTATCGTTGGTAAGGTACCGACCCTTGTCGTTCATGAAGACGGGCGGAGCGCTCTACAGTCTAGCTCAGAACCAGGGAACTTAGTCTCCGAGCTTCTAAGTAAGGGGCAAAAGGTCATGGCTATTGATTGTTTCCAAACGGGACAAGTTAAGAGCGTTCGTCCAAACCGCCCGAGGTTCTATACCACTTATAACCGAACTGATGATAGCGAACGAGTCCAAGACATCATGACGGCTATCTCTTACCTTAAGGGAAAAGGACGAGACATACCGATCAATCTCGTGGGTATTGGTAAAGCAGGCCTTTGGTCTCTACTCGCGCGCGGCTTGTCTTCGGGGATAAGACATTCTGTGATCGACGCTGCTCGATTCGACAATACAAAAGACCAATCTTACTTACAAAGCTTATCCGCCCCCGGACTTCGGCGTGCGGGCGATCTTTTCACGGCCGCCGTACTAGCCGCCCCCTCGCAGTTAACCATTCATAACACAGGAAACGTTTTCCAGGCAGGTTGGATCGCTGACGTCTATAAAGCTCTTGGTGCAGAGAATGAGTTTCAACAATCGAGTCAGGAATTGACTATCTGGCAAGTGGCAAAACGATTGCAACGGTAGTTCGTTAGAGTTCGCTCGTGAGTTCACGACGAAGCCATGCTTTCGCCACGCTCCAATCTCGCATTACTGTGACAGCGGAGGTGCCTAACGCTGCCGCTGTTTCTTCTACGCTCAACCCGCCGAAATATCTTAGCTCGACCACTTGACTCTTACGCTCGTCAATCAACGCCAGTCTGCTCAACGCTTCATCGAGCGCGATCAATTCGGCAGATTTCCGCTTATCCATCACAACCACATCAGAGAGCGAGATCTTGTGCTCGCTGCCCCAACGCTTAACGCGACGCTGGCCTTTGGCGTGGTCGAGCAGGACGCGGCGCATCAACTGCGCGGCAATGCCGTAGAAGTGCTCTCGATTCTGCCAACGCACCTGCGTTTGCCCAGCGAGTCGCAAAAAAGCTTCGTTGATGAGCGCAGTGGTCTGGAGCGTATGGTCTGGGCGTTCGCGCATCATGTAATGGCGCGCAAGTCGACGTAGCTCTCTCTCTACAAACGGAATGAGCCTGTTCAACGCCTGACGGTCCCCGTTTCCCCAGGCAGCAAGCAGTTGCGTGATTTCTTCTGGTTCAGGCATCGCAAAATAAAGCCTCACTATTGTCCGACAATCATTTCTCGCAAGCCCCAATTATGAATCAGACTCGGCATTATCCCGACGTATTGACATTCGTTTTCAAGAATTGTTTTGAAAGCATTGATAGGATTCTCGGCCAATCGTCGCGTTATGTGATGCAACACAGTACTTGGTTCCGAACGACAATGCGATAAAAGTCGCGTAATAACTTGCGGTACCAGTTTTCTTGAAAACAAAGGTGCATTAATTATGGACAACCCTCTAAAACCTTCGTCTGAATCCTTGGTGTCTGGCGGTCTGAGCAGTCGCTTAGGCATCAGTGCTTTGCTCCTGATAACTATTCTGTCTGTTGCCCAAACATCAACGGCACAGACTACGCCAACATTGACGGCTGATTCATACGTTGATTCGTCGAATCCGACATCAAATTTTGGCACCCAATCGATTTTGAAAGTCGGCTATACCTACAACAACAACGGATCGGTTGCGAGTGTCCAACGAAGCTTGGTCAAGTTCGATCTTTCGGCCGTATCAGGGCTTCCTCAACAATACATCCTCGCGGCAACCCTCAAACTTTACGTCACGAAATTTCAGCCATACCAAAACAACGTAAACGTTTCGGTGGGCCTTTGCGCTCCAGGTTTTAACTCATGGAATGAGAATACGGTAAATTGGCAAAGTCAACCGTACAATTATTATTACTGTGCCCACGCTTTAGCTACGGCTGCAAACCAAACAGTTTCGATCGACGTGACACAATATGTAAGAAACGTGTCCTCAGGTCAGTTCGACAACGGCCTAATATTACTCGAGGATGGGCCCGGCTCTGTCACCTCTGCAAGCAAAGAATCAGGCAGTAACGCTCCTCGACTGGAGATCTTCTTAAACAGGATCTCGAGCGTGACTGGAACTGGAGGACTAACTGGGGGCGGAACTAATGGAGATCTAGTACTAGGTATTGCTGATTCAGGTGTAACTTCCTCGAAGCTCGCCGACAACTCAGTCACCTCCCAAAAAATCGCGGCCGGTGCCGTTGGGACCGTTCAACTTGCTAATGGAGCAGTCACGAGCGAAAAGATTATCTCGGGAGCAGTTGGCGCGGCACAGATCGCCGTCGGCTCAGTGGGCACGCCGCAGCTCAGCGACGGTGCGGTGACCACCTCGAAACTCGCACCGGGTGCGGTTGGTTCTAATCAAATCGCAGTTGGCGCAATCACAACAAATCATCTTGTCTCGGGAGCTATTACTGCCGACAAGGTTAGCTCAGGTCAGCTTGTCAAAAGCTTGAACAACCTTACTGACAACGTGACTTTAGTGGCGGGTGATAACGTTGCGATTAGTCAGTCAGGTAATTCACTTACAATATCATCAATAACTGGAGGACCATCTACACCAGCACCAAACCCACTCCAGTTAGCCACGTTACGTTGGTACGGTGTCAACGAATCAGAAGCCACTATTAATGTGGGTCATCAGCAGCCACTCGGAGTCGCGTTCGACGGACAAAATATGTGGGTAGTGAACTTCACGTGCGCCTTATGTCCAGGAACAATATATAAGCATCGACTAAGCGATGGCGCAGTGATTGGCACCTTTAACGTTGGCTCAGCACCCGTCTTCGCGTCTTTTGACGGTTCAAACATTTGGGTTGGAAATCGAGATAGCGACAATGTGACTAAACTCCGTGCGAGCGATGGGGCACTATTAGGAACGTTCCCTACTGGCGGTTCGGGTCCCCAATGGATTGCGTTTGACGGAGCTAATATCTGGGTCACAAACGGCGGAAGTAACTCGGTCGTCAAAATGCGAATCAGCGATGGTACTGTCTTAAGTACCCATCCGACTGGAGTTGCCCCTCACGGCGTTGTCTATGATGGCAGCAATATCTGGGTAGCGAATGGGGGAAGTAGTTCTGTGACTAAACTCCGGGCAAGCGATGGCGCTAACTTGGGCACTTTCGCGGTCGGTTCGCAACCAGTTCAAATGGCTTTCGACGGAGCTAACGTTTGGGTATCAAACTTGAGCAGTAACACTGTGAGCAAGTTGCGCGCGAGCGATGGTGCCACATTGGGGACGTTCAACGTGAATTCACCTCATGGGATTGCCTTTGACGGTGCCAACATCTGGGTCGTAAGCCGCTTTGGCACTACTGTCACCAAGTTGCGAGCGAGTGATGGCTCAGTATTAGCTACGTCTCAAGTTGGCACCTGGCCATGGGGAATCGCATTCGACGGTATCAACATGTGGATATCAAACTACGGGTCGAATTCGATTTCGAAACGGTGAAAGCAATGGTGGATATCGCCTTGCCGGCGACTCCGTTAGGTTCGTTTTTAGCTATTCTCGCGCGGCATGAGGACGTCAGTGAATGATACTAAGTGCCGTCAACCTCGCCAATAGGTCCTATAACTCTATAGGACCTATTCCTATAAACATTCACTCTTCTGTTAATCGAGTGGCTTAAGAAGATGTGTCGCGGTGTACTTACCTACTTTGCTGCCGACAGCGGTACCGACTTCGGTACTGTTGCGAAAGTGCATACCTCCCCACACACGAGCGTTACCTTCCTCTGCATGAATCTCATTGACACTTGAGTAGTTGCGGACTACGCCGTTGAGGCCCTTGAACTGCAAAGGGAACTGATCGCTGCCGAACCATACAGTGTAGAACCCCAGCACACTCGCGCCGACTGTCGTGTGAGCTGCGGGATATTCTGGGTGGGATGGAGTGACTATGAAGGGTAGCCAGGAAGGATCCAGTTGAGTGTCAGAGTTGCCATCAGTGTCGCCGGCACGGATCGCGGTCACTGGCCGCCAGAACACGTACGTGTATTTTCCGTCCCAAGCGGCGAGCAATCCATTCGCGGCGCATGCAACGCCAATTGCTTCGAACCGAGCAGCGGTCAATAGATCCATCGAACTCGCTAAGCTGCGGACATTCGCGATCCACAGCGCGTTTGCCGATGGAGACCAGAATTGTGCCGTAGCAGATTGCTCGGCCGTTCGGCTCGAATCGGTCGCTCGACCAAGATCCTTTATCTCGTTGTAGTCAGTCGTATAAGTCTTGCTATCGAGCGCTGGCGGAGGTGCGGGACGGAAGCGCGATGGCTGGTCGTATCCAAACGGCGTGACGAACTGAAGGAACGGACTCTGTGGATTGATGGTTCCGTTTGGAGTCGGGGCCCACACGCCGGGCCCGCTGCCCGGAGTATAGCCCTCTAGCTCTGGATCGTTTCGGTGATCATCTTTGCGCGCCTCGAGCACGGCATTGGCTGCTGCTTCGCCGACCTCAATGCCATGAGCAATCGAGTCAGGCGTGGCAACAACAGCGGCAAGAGAGTCGGTATAAGTAGCCTCGATCATTGCTGTTGCCGTTGGTGTTTGGAACTCGTGTAACGCGACGATGTACGCTGCCCGAATTGCCGCGGCTTCGGCTGACGCGTCTGGAGCGCTCTCTGGTTTTGACGCAAATCCTCGATAGCGTCCGTTAAGGGCGGCGTTGACAGCGTCGAACATTGCCAGCTGCACGATCGTTGTGCGGATCAGCGTCCGTCGGTCGTTCTCACCGACTGCAGTTCCAAAAGCCGGAAAGCGGGTGCCCCAGTTGTCGAGCACTGCCGATGCCGGGAGGCTACTGAACGGCTCAACCGACGCGTGACCACTTACCCTTACGTTCGAGCCGTCCGTCGACGCAAACAGGGCCGCGATCACAACAAATACTGCGAAGGTACAAAGTTTTAGCTTCATGACTTCTCCTTTTTTGAATCCCTTTCTCGAGAGTGTCTATAGTCGCGAGGCTATAAGTTCTAAAGGCGCTTATGAAAAGCTCGTGCGAGGAGTAAAATGCTGCCCGTATCCAGCACCCCCCGACAGCGTGTCTTGGCCGAAGCGTCTCATCGCGAGTGTGAAGCTACGCCGACCGCTGCAGTGATGTCCTTACCCGCTCCGGAATTTATTCAGAACTTTTCTTGAACGTGGCTATGAGTAGGCAAGTCAAACAGTTGTACGAGTTCGGTCCCTTTTGTTTGGACCCCGCGGAACACACCTTACTCCGCGATGGCCGGCCAATTCCCTTGAGGCCAAAGGTGTTCGATCTCCTGTTAGTCCTGGTTGAGAATCGTGGTCACCTCGTGGACAAAGAAAAGTTGATGAGTTCTGTATGGACGGAACAATTCGTCGAGGAAGGCAACATCAACAAGAACATCTCGATGTTGCGACAGGCGCTTGGCGAAAGTGACAGTGGCCACAAGTTTATTGAGACGGTGCCCAAACGCGGGTATCGATTCGTTGCTGACGTGCGTGAGGTGAATCACAACCGAGAAGCTGAGTTGTTGACGCAAGCTGAAGGTCGACCAACGGACCAACATCAAGGGCATCAACGACCGCGAGAAACTAATGAAGAGTCGTCGCCATTCTCTCCACCGACACAAGCTCGAGTTAAGCGGATCAACAAGCATTGGGTCGCTTTCGTCGTCGTGCCGGTAGTGCTACTAGCAGCAATTGTCTACGTGGTCCGGATACTCCAGCGAAGTCGCTCCGCCACTCCCGCCGTTCGATCCATCGTTGTCTTGCCGTTTCAAAATCTTTCGGGTGACCCATCGCAGGATTATTTGGTCGATGGGGTGACCGATGCACTCATCGGAGACCTGGCACAGATAGGAGCGTTACGGGTTATCTCTCGAACTTCTGCGATGCACTACAAAGGCAGCAACAAATCGTTGCCTGAGATCGCGAAGGAATTAAATGTGGACGCAGTTGTCGAAGGAACTGTGCAACGCTCTGGCGAACACGTACACGTGCGCGCACAATTGATATACGCTGCTTCCGACTCCCATCTGTGGGCGGCCGACTATGATCGTGACTCGCGGGACATATTAGATTTGCAAAGTGAAGTGGCTCGAGCGATCGCAAGTGAAGTACGAATTAAGATCACGCCGGCAGAGCAAAGACTATTAGTTCCCAAAAGAACCGTCGCTCGCGCTGCGATAGATAATTACCTGCAAGGTCGTTACTTCTGGAACAGACGCGATGAAGAGAACATGCGTAAGGCGATCGGATACTTCGAAGCTGCGATCAGCGCCGACGCAAACTACGCTCAGGCCTACGCCGGATTGGCTGATTCTTATAACCAGCTCGGCACCGTTATGATTGGTTTAATGCCACCGTCAGAAGCAAGGCGAACTGGAGAGATAGCAGCCAGGAAAGGTCTGGAGATTGACAACGAGGTAGCAGAAGCGCACGCGGCACTCGCTTACGAAAACTTTTTCAATTGGAATTGGGCCAGTGCCGAAGAAGAGTTCAAACGATCCATTCAGCTCAACCCAAACTACGCCAGTGCTCACAGCCATTATGCCCTTTATCTTGTGGCCCAGGGGCGGCATGATGAAGCTGTCGCGGAAACCAATCGAGCCCAGGAGTTAGACCCTCTCTCACTATCGATAAGTGCGAGCCGAGGATTCCTTCTCCTGAACGCGCGACGGTACGAAGAGGCCATAGAACAACAACGCCGCGTCATTGCAATTGATCCGAACCACTATCAGGCACATTGGTTTCTCGCGCTTACGTATCTCGCTAATGGGCAAATTGATCACGCCATCGCCACAGCTCAGAAGGCAGTAACTATATCGAACCGCGCCCCTGCAGCGCTTGGAGTGCTCGGTATGGCGTACGGCGCGAGCGGCCGCAAACGAGAGGCTAATCAAATAGCAAGTGAGTTATTGCAGTTGCAGAAACAAAGGTATGTGTCACCAATGGCTTTTGTGTATGTCTACACAGGGGTCGGAAACAATGACCAGGTATTCGCTTGGCTTGAGAAGGCGTATCAGGAGCGCTCTAACGGTATTGCCTTTTTTAAGGTATCACCAACAGCAGATTCACTTCGATCCGATCCTCGGTTTGCTGATCTTCTAAAACGGATTGGCTTGGATTAAGACTACCGATGACCGCGTAGAAGACGCCACCAGCTTTAGAGACTGTGTGAAAAGTCTGAATGTAGACCTTAACCACCAAGACACGAAGACTCAAAGACACAAACTGCCTTTTAAGAGTTACACTTGTGCCTTAGTGTCTTTGGGTCTTTGTGGTTAGGCTTCTTTTCCGTTCCGAGTTTTCACACAGTCTCCTTTGCGAACTGGAGTTTCATGCGTCTCGTCCAAAATCTAGCGGGCTTCCCCGAAAATCGATAAGATAGCAGCGTCATATCGACGCCCAGACAAACAGCCTCGGATCAACACCTGCGAGCAAATTGAAGACGGTTTTCCCTCGACCTGGTCTTACAGTGTTCATCGCAAACTTTTGCGAGGGACGACCGCAACGTGTACTTACATGACCCCTTTGGAGGAAAAACACCGTGTTCATAAGTAGGGTTTCTAGTTTCGTTTGCTAGAGAATGTCGAAAGATCTCGACGCTAACACAACACTCTCCCATTACCGCGTCGAATCGAAAATCGGAGCGGGCGGTATGGGTGAGGTATATCTGGCGGAAGATACTCGTCTGCATCGGAAGATTGCGCTGAAGATTCTCCCTGCTGAACTCGCCGCTCACAAAGACCGCATGCGACGTTTTGAACAAGAAGCACAAGCGGCGGCTGCTCTTAATCATCCCAACATCGCACACATTTACGAAATTGGCGAGCATGATGGAATGAACTTCATCGCCATGGAATTCGTCGATGGTCAGACGCTCCGTCAGAAGATCCATGAAGAACACACTGATTTAAGAAAGCTCCTGCGATTCCTTCAGCACGTTGCCGAAGGGCTAGCGAAAGCTCACGCAGCCGGGATCGTCCATCGTGATCTGAAGCCCGACAACATCATGGTCACTCGTGATGGTCACGCGAAGGTTCTCGATTTCGGGCTTGCCAAACTGATTGAAGGACGCGGGGATGGGGAGACGGGGGCACGGGGCGACAAGGCGACGGGGCGATCTGGCGACGAAGGTGATACCTTGATCGCCGCGTCTCCGCGTCTCCCATTCGCCCCGTCTCCTCATCCTGCGTCCTCCACTTCTCCCGGTCTCATTATGGGCACGGTTGGCTATATGTCGCCGGAACAGGCGCAAGGCAAGAACCAGGGGATCGACCAGCGCTCAGACATTTTTTCCTTCGGTTGCATTCTGTTTGAAGCAATCACCGGCCAGAAACCTTTTGAAGGCGAGTCAGTAGTGAAGTCGCTTCACATGGTCATTTACGAACCCGCGCCGCCACTTGCTGATCTCAATCCGGCTGCGCCTTCGGAGTTGCAACGCATCGTGCGGCGCTGTCTCGCGAAAGATCCTGATGAGCGCTATCAATCGATGAAAGAAGTGGCAATCGAATTGAAAGGACTGCGACGAGAGATGGAAGGCGCCGGTGTTGATACAACAGTGCCGCCGCTGACGAGAACTGCGACCGCGGGCTCGGTATCCGCCGGGACTAAGAATAGCCCGAGCCCAGGCATCTCATCGACTTCGCTCCAAACCCGCGCTTCGAGCGCCGAGTATGTTGTCAGCGGAATCAAACGACACAAACTTGCAGTCGCGATCGCTGCCCTGATCGTCTTTGTGGTCGTCACACTGGGAGTATTTTTCTATTCGCGCGGACGCACCAGCGCGGTAGCGATCAAATCAATTGCAGTGATGCCGTTTGTTAATGAAAGCGGCAATGCTGATGTTGAGTATCTTTCCGACGGTATGACTGAGACGCTGATTAGTAATTTGTCGCAGATCCCAAACCTTTCAGTAAAAGCCAGGAGCACCGTCTTTTTCTACAAAGGCAAAGAAACTACGCCGAAAAAGATCGGAGAAGAGCTTGGTGTGCAGGCTGTCTTACTCGGCAGAGTAGCTCAACGTGGAAGTGATTTGCGGCTCAGCCTGGAATTGGTAAACGCGCAAACGCAGGATGTTTTGTGGAGTGAAACCTACAACCGCAAACAATCCGATCTCGTCACCCTCCAAAGCGTCATAGCACGTGATGTTTCAAGCCGACTACAAACAAAACTGTCTGGCAGCGACGAAGCAAGGGTCACTAAAACCTATACGGCCGATCCCGAAGCGTACGAGCTGTATTTAAAAGGGAACTATTACAAGGAAAAATACAACCAGGAGAGCTATAAAAAGGCGATCGAGTTTTACGAGAAGGCGATCGCAAAGGATCCTAAGTACTCCTTACCTTATGTTGGGATGGGATTCGCCTACAACACGGCGGCTAACTGGTATCTACCGAGTAGTGAGGCGATGCCGAAAGCTAAGGCCGCGGGCTTAAGGGCGGTTGAGCTCGATGACTCCTTAGCCGATGCATACGATCTTCTAGGTATCTATGAAGTTTGGTATGGCTTCGACTGGGCTGCCTGCGAGACGAATTTCAAGCGCTCGATTGAGCTTGGGTCAAAGATAGCCCACGGCGGCTATGCCTACTACCTTTTGGCGAACGGCGAACTCGATCAGGCAGTGTCCGAATTCCGTTTAGACACGACACTCCAACCTCTGAATAGGAATGGGAGCACCAACGCTGCGTTTGGATTTGTTTGCGCCGGCCGCTACGACGATGCAATTGAACAAGCACGCAAGACGATCGAATTGGATCCTTACCACTGGGGAGGCTACGAGATCTTAGGTCTGGCGTATGCTGGAAAGCGCCAATACACCGAAGCAATCGCTGCTCTGGAAAAGGCCCATTCACTCGATAGTAACCCAGACATCACTGGCTATCTCGGCTACGTTTATGCGGTGAGCGGGGATCCGGCGCATGCCCGTAAAATTCTCGACGAATTAATGCACCCTGCACCTGGTTCACATGTTTGGGCTAATAGTGTTGCGAGTGTATATGCCGGCCTCAACGATAAGGACAAAGCATTCGAGTGGCTTAACAAGGCGCTCCTAGAGGACCATTCTGGAGCAGTAATCAATGTCGATCCTCCATTCCAAAATCTTCGCGATGAT
>JBKPQV010000383.1:0-4898 GCA_046734235.1 Acidobacteriota bacterium | reverse complement strand
AGCTGTAGATAAGAGTGAACGGCTCAGCAACTGGGATTTTGAATTGTCGGAATCGCAACTAGAGTATGCCGCACGCGACGCCGCCGTACTTCTGCCGTTACGAGAAAAGCTAATCGAGCGCCTGAAATCCGAATCCCTCGTAAAGGTGGCACAGCTCGAGTTTGAATGCATAAATACAGTTGTTGACATCGAACTCGCGGGCTTTTTCATGCATAAGGATCGTTGGCTCGATCAACTCGCGATTGTCGAAAAGCGCCGTGAAGAGCTGGCCGAACAGTTGCAGCAGGTACTCGCCGAAGAGTCTAACCAGGGTTCGCTTTTTGGTGGACCACAACGTGAAGACATCAACCTCGACTCGCACCAGCAACTTACCCAGGCGCTTAACCGGCTTGGAATTCCAGTTCCCGATTCAACTCGTAACTGGAAATTGCAGCCGTTAGCGCAGGAGTATCCAATCATTGGCACACTGCTCGAATATCGCACAGTGCAAAAAGCGCTGACGAGTTACGGTGAGAACATGATTGAGTTGATCAATCCTGTTACCAAACGCCTGCATGCTGATTTTCGTCAAATCGGCGCTCCCACAGGGAGATTCGCTTGTACTAATCCAAACATTCAGCAAGTGCCTCACGCAGTAGAGTACCGGCGTTGCTTTAGTGGACATCCGGATGGCCGGAAACTGGTAATTGCTGACTATTCGCAGATCGAACTGCGAATTCTTGCTGAGTTTTCAGGAGATCGCGGTTTCATCGATGCGTTTAACTCGGGTGCAGATCTGCACCGAGTTACGGCATCACAAGTTTTCAATGCTGCACTGGACCAGGTGACAAAAGAACAGCGGGATTTTGCTAAACGCTTAAATTTTGGCGTGGTCTACGGAATTGGTGCCCAACGATTTGCGCTGATGACCGGCTTAACAACCTCAGAGGCCGACAATGTGTTGAAGCGTTACTTTTCGACGTACAGGCAACTCGATATTTATTTGAAGGAAGCTGCTAATCGAGCAGTAAATGATCGCCAGGCCAGGACCGCGTCGGGGCGTTTGGTGCGATTCCGTTACGATGAACATGATCGCCAACAGATTTCTATGACTCAAAGGAACGGAAAGAACACTCCTATACAGGGAACGAGTGCAGACATTCTCAAGCGCGCGTTGAAGTTGCTAAAAGAGGAACTACGAGATTCGTCGGCCAGGATAGTTAATATCATTCACGATGAAGTTGTTGTAGAAGCAGAGGCGGGGGAAGCTGAGGCGATTGCTGCAACGGTTGAAAGAGTAATGGTTAGGGCAGGTGAAGAATATTTGAAAACTGTTCCTGTCAAAGTTGAAACAGAGATTGCCGACGAGTGGGTGAAGTAGCGTAGATTCGAGGGCTTTGCACAAAATCTCGGCCAGATATGAACGATCCATCAACCGGGAAATACCACCAACCGCAGTTGGTGGATTGTTCATACTCAACCTGCCAGAAACGAAAGTCATGAATTTTGTAAAGCATTGCAAAGGTAAATTGTCGATCAGTGTTTGTCCTGGTGAGACGTGTATGAACAATCCACCAACTGCGGTTGGTGGTATTCGCGTCTCGTTCGGATGCTGGTGTGTAGGTTAGGTATGAACGATCAACCAACTGCGGTTGGTGGTATTCGCGTCTCGTTCGGATGCTGGTGTGTAGATTAGGTATGAACAATCCACCAACTGCGGTTGGTGGTATTCGAGACTTTGTCAAAACCGATTTATTGGTTCTTTTTTTTCCAAATCAGGTAAACGGGAATTCCTGTGAAGACTAACAAATAGCCTATGCCAGATGTTGAAGGGGCGAGATAAGCTAGATCGATAATGAATAACCCGGCGAGCACGATGTACACCAGCGGAACTACCGGATAACCAAAGGTGCGATAAGGCCTTTCAATCTCTGGAGCTTTACGCCGCATCACCATTACGGCTCCTACCATCAACGCATAAAAGATCAGATCAGCTGACACAATGTACTCGAGCAGTTGGGTATAGACGTTGCCGTAAGAGTAAGCACCCGTCTGTTGATTGGTTGTGACAGTTCTGGGTAACACTAAAAGCGCGGCCCAAAGACCCTGGGTTAGTAGCGCAGTTGCAGGAACGTTGTGGGCGTTGACCGAACCCACCCGTTTGAAAAACAGGTTATCGCGAGCCATCGCGAAATATACTCGAGCGCCCGCAAGGATTAGTCCGTTATTGCAACCAAACGTAGAAATCATTATGGCGATGGCCATTATGATCGTCCCGCTTGGACCAAGGGCTGCCTGCATTAAGGCGGTGGCAACCCGATTCTGAGGCGCATTTTGAATACCTGTAAGTGGTAACGTCAGCACGTACGCCAGATTCGCCAACAGGTAGAGACCGACAACCAAACCACATCCCAATAATAAGGCTCGCGGAAGGTTCTTGCCTGGATCACGAACTTCGCCGGCAGTGAATGTGACATTGTTCCAGGCGGATTGGGCAAACAGTGGTCCAACCATCGCGCGTCCAAGCAGCATAATCAACGCAAGGAACAGCAATCCATTGGTGGACGGTTCAAAGCCGATTTGGGCGGCAGCAGCTGTCCAACCGTTTTGCGATGGGCGCCACCAGGAAGAGGTGTATGCGGCGCTACCATAATTCCAGCCGAGGAAGAGTCCGATCAAAATCAAGCCAATCAGTGCAGCGGTTTTTGTAAACGTGAAGGTGTTTTGAATGACTTTGCCTGTCTTTAAGCCGCGAGTGTTGACGATGGTTAGGAACAAGATCATCACTACCGCAAGTAATTGTTGAGTGGAAAGGCTGAGCGCGTACCCATTAAACGAAACGTTGCTGATTTTGAATGGCTTTAGGATTACAAGGGGCGAAATTAAGTAGCTGTCGCCGGAAATAGTATTAGTGAGTACCCCGGTAAAATTGGCAAAAGCTACAGCCACAGCTGCTACAGTGCCGCTTTGAATGATCAAGAAAAGGCCCCAACCAAATAAGAATCCAATTGATGGTCCATAGGCTTCTCTCAGAAAGACATATTGTCCGCCCGCCCTTGGCCACATAGCAGCCAGCTCGGCACAACAAAGAGCTCCCGTAATCGTTAGGACGCCGGCCAGAGCCCACGCCATCAAAAGCCAACCAGGTGAACCAACAAGTCGTGACGATTCGGCCGAGGTGATGAAGATCCCGGAGCCGATCATTGAGCCAACTACAATCATTGTGGCGTCCAGCAGGCCCAGCCCGCGCACGAGAGTACTTTTGGCAGGTTCACTCATGGTTCGTGCGGATATAGTGGCGTCATGGCTAACTGTCAAGGAAATATTTCCTCAACTTGACACTTCGTTGAGGGCTCAAATAGTCTCTGTTCATCAATAATGTTCAGCACTAGACCCACCTCGAAACCAAACCACGACGCTTCTCCAAGTCTTCGATGAAAAGGATCACGATTGCGCTAAGATGACTTTGTCGAATTGAAAACAAACGAAAACCTCGGTATTTTTCTTAATTTCGACAAACCATTCGACATGGCTGGCACATAGCTTCAAATCGTCATTTATTAGTTTTTGGAACTAAATAAGGGCTCAGAATTCATGATTAAGGATCAAATTAGTCAACTAATTACACAAAAGAAGGCTTGCGTCGGAGTTATTGGCCTGGGTTACGTTGGCCTCCCATTAGTGGTGGAATATGCAGCCGCTGGCTTCCGGGGAATCGGATTTGAGGTCGATGCCAATAAAGCGAAACTGATCAACCAAGGTGTCTCCTATATCGGTGACGTGCCTTCGAGCCGAGTTAAAGAACTCGTCGAGCGGAAACGACTCAGCGCGACGACCGACTTCGATCAACTATCTGTCTGTGACGCAATCATCATTTGCGTACCGACCCCGCTGCGCAAAACAAAAGAGCCCGATGTTTCTTACATACTGGCAGCTTCAGAAGAGATACAGAAACGATTGCGACGAGGTCAACTTGTGATTCTCGAATCGACGACGTATCCAGGGACGACGGACGAGGTTCTTTTGCCGATGTTTGAAGAAACTGGTCTCAAGCTCGACGAAGATTTTCTCTTAGCGTTTTCTCCAGAGCGAGTGGATCCAGGGAACCCTCAGTTTTTGACTCACAACATTCCGAAAGTTGTTGGTGGATGCACAGACGACTCCACTTTTGTAGCCGCAGTGCTCTATTCGCAAGTGGTGAAGGATGTTCACTCAGTAACTTCTGCAAGAGTAGCGGAGGCTGCAAAGCTTCTTGAGAATACGTTTCGCGCTGTCAATATCGGAATGGCGAATGAGATGGCTCGACTCTGCTATGCGCTAAATATCGATACCTGGGAAGTGATTCGAGCGGCAGCGACAAAGCCATTTGGGTTTATGGCTTTTTATCCTGGACCAGGCATCGGCGGACATTGTATTCCGCTTGATCCTCATTATCTTTCCTGGAAAGCACGCCAACATGGATTTGACTCGCGGTTTATCAGTCTTGCGGAAGAAGTAAACTCGCGAATGCCGGAACACGTTGTCCAGCTTGTGTCAGATGGTCTAAATGATGAGCGCAAGCCTATGAAAGGTTCAAAAGTCTTGCTACTCGGTGTCGCTTATAAGAAGGACATCGACGACGTTCGGGAAAGCCCGGCCTTGTCGATTATTGATCGACTACGAGCAAAAGGTGCGGAGGTTCGTTACCACGATCCTTTCGTGAATGAGATTAGATTTGACGAGGCCCACACAGAAGCCGGGAGCGATCCGCTTTATTCTGTTCCTTTAACGGACGAAGAGCTCTCTAATGCTGATTGCCTGATTATTGTTACTGACCACTCGGCAATCGATTACAAGCGGGTTTGCGCTCTAACGTCGTTGGTTGTCGACACGCGCAACGCTTTGAATGGCAGCGTTAGGAAAGAGAGCAAAGCGAGGGT
>JBKPQV010000382.1:0-5949 GCA_046734235.1 Acidobacteriota bacterium | reverse complement strand
GATAAAATGGCTGGCTTACTCTCAGAAGGTCCAGAACAGCGCCAACCACAACAACTGCGCCTGGGTGACTACGTGTTGTACGTTACTTTTGCTCAAAGTGCGCAAACAGGTAGTCAACAAAACCCTGGAGTGCAGGCAGGTTCGCCGCAAGCGCCAAATGTACTTTCTGGAGGACTGGTGATTTCGACAGCACCCGATGAGTTCATTGTGGCAGGCACTGGTCTGACAGTGACGTTTGAAGTCGAAACTGCTGGGGCTCCGCTCGTCGGCATCCTTTCGGTTGACGAAGGCGAGTTTGTTCACGGCCAATGGGTGGCGGGCCGCCGTCTCAATGGTGATCAAACCCACCAGGGTCGACTTTTACGTTTACCAACCGGTCGATTCGGAATTCAAAGAATAAAACTCTACCGCTATCGCTAACTTCGTGAAAACTCGGGGTTGCAGTTGTGATCTCGTTTGTGTGAGTTAGTGTGATTTCGTGGATCGTTCTAAACCACCAAACATACAATCCACGAATTCACACGAACTTCCAGAAAACCGAACCAACATCATCTAAATTTTTGTATTAATCTGCAAAATTTTGTTGCCTCGGCGGGGCGTTCCTCTATATACTGCGCCCACTTCAAGGAAGCTTTCCTTCGACTTTCGTTACTTTCGGAAAACTTAATAAAAGCCTGATCTATCAAGAGGAGGTCACGTGCGACGCTTTGCTCCCCAGCTCTTCGCGCAACTTTTCTGTCTACCTCTGATTGCTTTCTGCGCCCCCACGCTCCAAGGTCAGTCTCCGGTTCCGCAAATAAGACCGGAAATGGTTCAGTATCGAGAATGGGCGCTCGGAAATCTTCGGCGGGACATCTCCCACAAACAATACCAACGACAACAATTGTTGGCTCAAGCTGCCTTAAAGAACGACTTCCGCAACTTGCAGATCGTAAATAACGAGTTGATGAGGCGAATATTTGAGGCTCCAACAAATCAGCGCCCAAGCGACAAGGAAATCAGAAACAGCCTTGGCGAAATCAAAAAGTTAGCCAAACGACTACAGCTCAACTTCGCAATTCCTGAATTCAAATCAGACGCGGCTGCGCCAGACGTCGCTCTGAATCCCGGACTGCTCCTACTGGATAAGTCAGTTATGAGTTTTGTGGAGAATCCAGCATTCCAGGAATTGCGGGTTTTCGATCCAGAGCTTGCTACGCGCGCCAGCAAAGATATGAGTCAGATACTTCGGCTCAGTGAGTCTCTGATAAAACTGACAAAAGAGCGACATTAGTGAACTATTCATTTGAGGTTCGCTTCGCGTAAACCGGATCAAATGCTCGTGTGGTGTGGTCTGTAACACTGGACCGTGGCTCTGGTAATGCCTGCGGCTGACGTCCCTCCAGCTCAGTCGTAGGTCGTTCATGGAGCTGCCTTTCCTTGCGTCCACGATCCGGTCTGCGCTGACCACGCACTAACATCCAAATCAGCACACCTTCAATCGAGAACATCATTAGGAAAGCGAGCATTGCAAGGGAAAGAATGATCGGCCAATCAAGGCCGATCACTGCTTTGCAGACACCTAAGAACAGCGCCATCGCAGCCAAACCGCAAATGAAGATCGAACCAATTGACCGGACCAGGGTATCGGGCTTCAATTCTGATGGTTTAGTGAGGCTCTCGTCCGGACCTACCTTTGCGCCACAATGATTGCAGAATGTTAATGTCTGCGAGATAGCAACTCCGCAAGATGAGCAATACATCAGATTGCCTCCTCTAGCGTTACTACGTTCTCTCGGCCAAATGAGTTCTGCTTATGTGGCCCCGCAATGCAAAGACACCATAAGCTTTAGCTTCGTGGAGTCTAAAGCTTATGGTGTCCTTTCGGGATAATATTTAGTAACTCGAAAGAGAATCCTTTAAAGCAATACGAAACGTATGAAGCTTTAGCTGAGCAAATCTCGCAGCTCCGCATGCCCGCCGTGCTCGGCCCAACCAGCGGCAGTTGAGCCGACCTTTGTGTCAGCTAAGTTACGATCTGCGCCGTGCCCTATAAGAAACTCAACCATTAGTCGATGTCCATTGAGCGCTGCGTAGTGTAAACCTGTCGCCGCATAGTCGAATCCGCCGGGAATGGAATTGATTTCGGCACCCTTGTTTAACAATAGTTTCGCCGCCTGGATGTGCCCGTGCATACAAGCAAAAACAAAAGCATTGTTAACAATGCCTTGTTGGTTCTGTATCCACGCGTTTACGCGATCTGTAAGTGACTGCTTTCCGGCGCGACCATGATTTGAGTTTTCAATTGATTCGAGATCACCAAACGGCCAATCTATTTTTCCCGCCTCTGGTTTCAAATTTCCTTCAGGATCGAAGAACCTCTCGATCAAGTCGAGACGTCCAAGACCGGCTGCGATGCGGAGGTTTTGCACTTTAGCGCCTCGTTCAATCAAAAGCTGAATCACATCCTGGCTATTCCAGTAAAGTGCTTCCTCCAATGGCGACCAACCACCGGTACCATCAATGGCTGCTCCTCGATCGAGTAACAATTCAGCAAGGGGTCGATTGTTGATGCTACCTGCCGCTACAAGTGAACCGTCAAGGTCAGCACCTGGAACCATCAAGACTTTGGCCATCTCGACTGCGTTAGGTTGGTCTTTACCATCTAGCACCAGGCACTGGAGCAGCGTTGGATGACTCCGCGTGGAACGAGTAGTAGCTAACGAAGGGTCTGCAACAAGCAACGATTTAAACGTTTCCAGGTCACCAGACTTAATAGCGTGTATAGCGGGAAAGAATTTTGCGTCCATAAACCTGACTCATTTTCCATATATCCTTTGACACATTTCAATTGTCATTTTCAGACGCTCCGCGCCTCCGGGGTGGGCCCGGAGCGTCAGAAAAATGGAAAATGATAAATGTCAAATGACTAATGACCAATGGATCTTTTGTCTTATTGGGTGCAATACTATTAATTTTAGCCTGATGCCCGAACGTTCAACACTCTACATCTGCTACTTCGGCGTGCGTGAACCGCTAGTTCGAACCCAGGTTCTACCATACCTCCGCGAACTCAAGAAGATCGAGGGACTCCGGATCACACTGTTGACCTTCGAGCCTGAAATGCGTGCACGTTGGAGTGCTGCAGAGGTTGAGGAAGAAAAAAGAAGGCTCGCCGCGCAGGGCATCCGATGGGAAATGCTCGCTTATCACAAGCGGCCGTCTGTGCTTGCGACTGCTTACGACGTTCTTAGTGGTGCGTGGTTCGTGTTTCGAAACTTGCAGCGCGAATCAACAAACATTTTGCATTGCCGCGTTCATGTCCCCGCACTGATGGGCGCTATAGGGCGAAAGCTTGCTCGACATAAACCAAAGTTGATTTTCGATATTCGCGGGTTTATGCCTGAGGAATACACAGACGCTGGTGTCTGGCCCGAAGGAGGATGGCTTTACCGCGTAGCAAAGCGAATCGAGAAGTGGCTTATTCGCGAGGCAGACGCGTTCATCGTGTTGACGGAAAAAGCGCGCGATATTTTGTTTCCTGAATCACGCGCGTCGGGCAAAGACAGCCTGGGACGACCCGTGGAGGTCATTCCTTGTTGCGTCGATATGTCGGGGTTCCGCATTGTCGATGACCAGCGACGTGCGGAAGCAAGGCGCCGACTCGGCGTCGAGAATAGATTTGTTATCGCGTACGTAGGCTCTTTCGGCGGATGGTACTTGACGGATTCGATGCTAGAATTCTTTGCTGAGGCACGCAAAAAAGACCCTCGTACCTTCGTGATGATCCTCACGCAACGTGGAGATGACATCGGCTCGCGACTAGAGAAGCTCGGATTCGGAACTCAGGATTATTTTGTTGGAACCGTGGCACCGACTGAGATCTCGGATTATCTCGCTGCGGGAGATGTTGCTCTTTCATTTATCAAGTCCTGCTATTCGAAGCAATCGTCCTCACCCACTAAGATTGCCGAGTATCTTGCGTGTGGCCTGCCACTAGTTTGCAACAAAGGCGTGGGTGATATCGACGAACTTTTGCTCACTGATCGGGTAGGCGTCCTGCTGGATGATTTCACTGCGGATGCGTATGCGAAGGCTCTTAGAGAAGTTCTGGCTTTGACCAATGGCGATGCGGATCGAAGCCGTTTCAGACAATCAGCTCAGAAGCGCTTTGATCTCGAAACGGTTGGAGGCAAAAAGTATCGCAGCGTTTATTCGAGAGTACTTATGAAGTGAAGAGACACCCACACGCTTTAAGCGCTGTGGTGTCTTAACGTTTTCTTTGTGCCCGTTGTAGTGAAGAATTTGAAGCTCCACGAGGCTAAAGCCTGTGGTGTCTTAACGTTTTCTTTGCGCCCGCTGTAGTCAAGAAATTGAAACTCCACGAGGCTAAAGCCTGTGGTGTCTTAACGTTTTCTTTGCGCCCGTTGTAGTGAAGAATTTGAAGCTCCACGAGGCTAAAGCCTGTGGTGTCCACAACGCATCACTTCAAATCCCCTAACTTCAAATGGATCCCTGTGGTCAACACAAGATCATTTTGTTTTAGACCGGGCGGTGGGTTGGACAAATAGCGATCGCTTACGGTCAATTGCCAACCAATGCGTCGGGTAATATCCGTAACCAATGTCGAATCAAAATTGATTCGATACTCACCCGTTTCACTTAGATTAGGAAAAATAAAGAGTTGCTCTTTAAACGTAGTTCGGGAGTTGAGCCGGTGAACCAGAGTCTGCCCAACCTGGACCTCAGCCGAAGTACGGTCATTGTTTGAACCATCAAAATACTCTCGGTTCATTGCGGCGCCACCCAAGATATCAAGCTGCGTTCTTTCACTTCGGATTGCGTGATACCCAATGCCACCTCCAGGCACAAAACGCAGATTCAAATCTTGTTGACCGTTCCTCTCCAGGTCGGTGAAAAAGTAGCCAAACCATTTTCTATTTAAATCACGCTCGTAACGAACACCAAAGCGCGCCGAATTTGCAGTTGTTCTTGATATGCCACCAGTATTGTCGCGATTGTATACGGATGCCCCGTAGAGACTCGTCTTATCGTTTAAGGTTTGTCGAGTCATACCGAGTCCGAGCGCGATGCTCGTGGTATCAGAGTTCCCTCTCGTCAGTGCAACACCAAAGTCAGCACCGCCAGTCCATTTTTCAAACCAACTCGGATTCAAACTACTTTCATAAGCCTTTTGTTCGTCCTCTGAGCGAGCCAAAACTACCGCCGAGCGCGCCACCGAAACATCACCAGAGTTTGTCTTAATGCTGACACCGTCAGCACTCGCGCTCAACGCTCCCACTACGGTTCTCCCATCCGCAAGACCAACATGGAGCGGTTTATCGGTCGAAATTTTTTCGATGTTGTCCATCGCCACGTTTACATCGCCTAACAAATCAGTCTTGATGGAAATCTCCTTGCCGTCGTATTTGATAATTGACCCAGTGACTCGATCACCATTTTTGAGTGTGATTTGATCGGCGTAGGTCTCAAAGCAAGCTGTCAACAAAAACAACAGCACCAAAAGGAGTCTGAGGTTCATGCCACCCTCCGAAGTAGAAGTTTTGGAGGAACGACATGATAGGAAGGCGAAAGTGAGGAAGTACTGTCAAAAATAACAGGCATAAAAAATAGGACCTATAGATCATATAGGTCCTATTGAAATTCCAATGGAGGGGATCCTGGGTTACGACGCCTGCTTCTTCCCGTAGCGGGCGAGAATCAAACGAACGTAGTTGCGCGTCTCATCATAAGGCGGAACTGAGTAGCCATACTTCATCACAGTTCCTTCGCCCGCATTGTAGCCCGCAAGGGCAAGATCGACCCGGCCATTAAACATCTTCAGCAAGTCTTTCAAATACCGGGTGCCACCCATAATGCTCTGTGAGACATCGTACGGATTCGTGACACCATAGCGAGCGGCCGTGTCGGGCATTAGCTGCATAAGACCCATTGCGCCCTTATAACTCG
>JBKPQV010000381.1:0-5251 GCA_046734235.1 Acidobacteriota bacterium | reverse complement strand
TGGAACGTTCCAGTTTGTTACTACGTCAGATCCAGGGCGACTGCTTCTCACCGGACAGCCTGGGGATTTAGGGGTGATGGATATGACGCAGTTGCGTGGTATCAGTAAGACTGCACCTTACTTTCATAATAATTCCGCGGCGACGCTCGAAGAGGTGTTGGACCATTACGAGGCACTTTTTCGTCGCGCTGCAAGATTGAACCCACCACCCAACTTGCCACCGATAATTTCGTCGAACGGACTAGTCGTGGATCGAGGGTTTATTACACCGGAAGAGCGCGTAGCGTTATTGGCATATCTGCGTAAGCTGTAACGCGAATTTGATGTACCCCGAATGTTCGTCGTCAGCTTTGGTGGCAAGCAATATCTATTCGACTGCAGATTCGATGAGTCGGCGGATGAATATCCAGACGTGTACCAAGTTTATGTGTTGCGTAATTTGGGTGAACACGAGTTGAATGGTTCTTGGGATGGCCTGCCCAAAAGAGCCCACCAACATTTAGGTGAAGTGTTAGTTAAGAGTGTTGTATTCGATGAGTCGAGAAGGCTCACCGGGCATCGTTCTCATGCGACAAATAACTCTGTAGTGCTCTCGAACAAACCACAAGCGCAGCACCACCGGTGGAAACCGTCGGCATCTCGGACTAAAAGACATGACATCGGCGAGGCGCAGTTCGAACAATCACTCACTCGTCGCTCGTCCTCCTCCATGACGTAGCCGCAATTACCACAGTACCATTGCGTCCACTGCGTCGCTTCCACAATGGACCAAGTGATGTGATTCACTCCACACTTTGGGCAAACTTGACAAGCCATAAGAAGATGCCGAACGTTGCGCTTGAGCGGCTCGCCCAAGTTACTGCGGTTAGGCACTTGGGCAAGCTGAATTAGCGTGACGTTGAAGGAGCGGGATGAGCTGAGGCGTGGTCAACCACGTAAACCCACCCGCCGCCCTCCTTCCTCGCGATTACCGAGAAGCGACCAGCCAGGGTAACGGGATTGCCCCCGGCCTTTGGAGAGAGGGTGAGAGTGAAGTCGCCCCACCCGACCGAAAGATTGCCGGAGGTTTGATAGTGAGTGTTGGCCAAGGTGGCACCAGTCACGGTATTCGCGGCTAACAGGTCCGCGTAGGATTTGCGAATGGCCTCCCGGCCCTTTGCTTCAGGGGCGTCGGGAAGCCACATCACGGCGTCCTCGGCGTAGACCGCTACGATGGCGTTGAGATCGTTGGCGGTGATCGCCTTGCGCCAAGCCTCATCCACGGCTTGAGCGCCGTCGGGTGCTGCCGTTGCGGTGGCGAAGCACATGGAGCAAGAGAGCAGCGCCAGAATCAGCGCGAGAGAGAAACGCAGGGATCTCATTCTCTATAAACTCAGCTAGATCGGTCTCAGGAACTGATTCGGTTTCATGCCGACAAACACTGATCTGGAAGGCTCCCACTCCATCTTCTCGCCAAATGTTGGTGCACTCTGCTTCGCGCTCTGCAAACCAACCTGCTTCAAGCTCAATGGACCACCAATCAGATACGAATTCTTCCGACATTATTTACGACTAGCGGCATAACGTTGTGCTTGAGCGGCTCGCCCACGCAACTACGAATAGAGGTCGAGATGTGGCGAGTCCGCTCTAAGCGCGTGTTGGCTGCCGCCGAAGAATTAGTCATTGTCCTCTAGCCTAAAGGTAGCGGAGAACGACGAGTAGTCTCCTTCATCAGTACATTCAAACTCATCCGCCGCTTCAGACAGATCAACAAGGAATTGCTCGGCGTCGGCTTGAACCTTTAAGTGCGCACGTTTAGATTCATCTGTCAATTCCAATCGGCAAAAAATCGGCCAACTGGGAAAGCGGGCTTTTGCTTCATTCCAAAAAGCTCGTTCCTCTTCCTTCATTTGACCGTTATTCCAGAAGTTGATGCGAATGGCAAACAATCGCATCGCAAAATCTCGATCAACCGCCTCCTTGAATTCCAAGAACATCTTCCTTGGCAATTCGTCCGACCAATAAATGCTGCCAAGGGGAACCAGACACCAGCGCATTTCGGCCTGAGGCCTCAAAACAGAGCTTCTCAATTATTTCCACTCCATGCTTTGTCAGTGATGAGGTTATCGACATGATGCATTGCGAACTTTGTCCGGCTACGAGGCAGCCAACGTTGCGCTTGAGCGGCTCGCCCACGCTACTTCGAATACAGGTTACTCACCGGCGAGTCTGCTCCAAGCGCTTGTTATGTGGCGCGGTCATTCTCAGCGCTCTTTAATTCGTTGCTTTCTAACGATTCTGCAGCAACACAACTGACCACGAGCATTACAATGGTAACTAACATAACCAGCGAATTACCCAAAAGCCGCGAGGAGAAAAGATACCAACCAACTAGGCCACTCAGCAAAAAGAAAAGATCCCTCCAGAGTAATTTCCGTTTGACCAAAGGGCGCCGAGGGCGCTGCGACTGCACAAGCTACAACACTCCATAGAGCATGGGGAGTAGCACGTTCAGCAAAATGAGAGTATACAAGTAGATCTTCATGACGGTATCAGACATTCAGGACTCCGAAATGCATTGAAAGCCACATAACGTTGTGCTGAGCGGCTCGCCCACGCAACTACAAATAAAGGTTACTCACCGACGAGTCCGCTGCAAGGGCCTTCGATGCGTTTTGAGAACTACTTAACTGCCGGATCGGTTGGGGTTGCTTCTTCTCCTCCCCTGTCTGCGCAGTGAATCTCGCCGTGTTCATTCATGTAGAAGGATCTGCGACCACTCTCGTTATATTTAGTCGGGCTTGCCAAGGCTGCAAATGACTTCCCATTTTCCTTCAGTCTCACATCAAAGCGATAACTCGGATTCACTCGGTTTGGCGATAGGATTGCATCGTCCCCACTGAAGAGTTGACCCAAAGGTACATATTTCTGAGTCTTGTTGTGCCAGATCTGTTCTTGCTCATAAATCACCTGCAACTCCTTAATAGCCGACACTTCATTGCTAGCGATTGATTGGGCCCGATACACAGCGCATCCATAAAAAACGCCGAGGAGTAGACCAATAGGGATAGGAATGAGAAATGATTTATGTATCTGGTGGGTCATAAGCCATTGCCTAAATTTTTAAAAAATTTTGAGTTGTGGATCACGAAGGAGCGAGTCGGCTGCAAGCGCTCGTTCGGCAGTGCTTCTCAGAAGAAATTATCTTGTGCCTATAATCAATCTTCGACTTGGAATATCGAGCGTTACTTCGCGGTTCAACCAGAAACCCGTGCCAACAACTCCATCATAGATGAGTCCCACCTTGAAAGTTACCTCCGGCCTTTCCATCTTCACCTCTGGCGCGCCAGGTAACGATACATTGGACACAGTAGCCCGATACCGTATCTCCGTTATGCCAGTGAGGCCCTTGGATTCCAATCGCTTTACGCTCGCGGAGTTTTCATCAAGATTCAAAGGTTTCATGAAGCGCGCATCAAGAATCAAAATGGCATCAAACCCCGTATCCAATTCACACTCACACGTCAGAGAATCCCCGACCGTTAAATCTACAAACAATCCAAACGTTTTATCCCGGTCTTCCTGGACTTTGAGGGGAATGACGCGGCCCCGTCGAAGGCGTTGGTTTAGACTCTGTCTATTTTCAAAAACCAACTCATGCTGTTTGAAATCGAGGCTGACAATATGATGCTCAAAGAACTTTGCTGCCAGCACCCCATCAATTTTGAATTTATCGAGCACCTCCCAAGCGGCAACCACAGGATGTTCTTGTCGAAATTGACCTATGGTTAATGCAGCGATTTGGAATAGATCAAAATCAATTCTTTCGCCGGTATTGCGAAATCCCGTGTAGCGTCCTGCAGCCTGAGGGCTTAACTTGTGCAAGAAACTGTTTGAAAGAACATGAATGCCAGCGCCAGTATCAAGGATGAACTCTCCTTTTACGCCGTTGGCAGTAACTTGTATGAGGATTAGGCCACCTTCTGAAACCCTAAACGGAAATCTTGTCTCGCTTGGATTATTAGTTGAACCGAAGCAGACTGAAGCACAAAGGAGATATGAGAACGCCAGGAGCGGAGCTTTTCTTTTGTTCGTCATTCGGTTTGAAATCAGACCGCTAAGTAACCGCTAATAAGTAACTGCCCAACGCTGCGCTTGAGCGGCTCGCCCACGCAACTTAACAAAGAAGCCCGCTCACGCGAGTCGGCTCCAAGCGCTTGTACTGCGCGGGCTTCAAAATAAATCTACTCAGGAGAGAATAAGGAAAGCTTCTTAATGCGTCCTTTCTTATCCAACTCCGCAACCAGCGAGAACTCCTCTGAATGCCATTGAATCATCACATCATGAATACTCAAGCTTGGGATGCTACGTAACTTATATCGTGGACCATAAATCCGCTTTAGATCACCAAGGTCGTCTCCAATTTTAAGCCCGCTGCCCGTTTGAAGCCGGCTGGATTCCGCAGAACCTTCAACTTCAATCAAAGAAATATAGTTTTGAACCATTAACAAATGAAGCCTGCCTTTGGAAAGGTTCCAGTAATAGTCCGTCATGGCGATATCAGCCGAGGATGGCTGCTTCTCGACCTTACTCGGCTTACCGTACATCCTAACAACATCGGCAAGCTTGGTGCGTTCCAGATGTATGCGAGCTAATTTCTTCTCTGGTCTGCCTCTGGCCTGAAGCTCCGTTGGAAGGTGATCTGCGCTACAAGTGCTGCCGAAAAGGAGCAGGCTCAGAACAACACCAGAGTTTCGAAAGATTGACTTCATATTCGGGTAGCGCCGAATGTTTCGCTTGAGCGGCTCGTCCACGCAACTCCGAATAAGGCTACTCACCGGCGAGTCCGCTCCAAGCGCTTAAGTCTAGTATTACCTAACTACGATCCTCACTTTGTTAGACACGATATGAGCGACAATGGGATTGTTGCCTGAGTTCGTCCGCCTATCTGTTTCAATGTCGAAAATCAAATCATAATTACCCTTCGGCACAACCTCAAATAGGCCGTGATTGGGCCAAACAGAAGAGATGTTTCTGTTCCAAAGGAGTTTGGCGACATCGAGGTCTATCGGCTTTATTTCATGCAGCTCAAGATGAATGGCACCTTCCGGAACCTTCCCAGCATCTAGTTTGAGCGCCGTTCTATTCAGGATATTTACCGGACTCCAATATGTCATCGGTGGGTCATCAGCCCTGGTCAGTTGAAAAGAGTATATACCTACAAGATCTACAGGCCCTTTGGAAATATTCTTTATTTTTACCGCGACAGAAA
>JBKPQV010000380.1:0-8390 GCA_046734235.1 Acidobacteriota bacterium | reverse complement strand
ACGTCCCGTGCCAATGGCCCAAACCGGTTCGTAGGCGACGATGATACGGTCGAGATCTGAGGCTGTCAACCCGTTGAGCCCGCCGCCTAATTGGCCAGAAACCACGTTTTCAGCAATTCCCTGCTCTCTTTGTGCGAGGCTCTCGCCCACACACATGATCACATATAAGCCGCTCTTGATGGCCGCCTGGGTCTTTCGACTAACCATTGAGTCGGTCTCTGCGTAAAACTGGCGCCGTTCGGAGTGCCCAATAATCACATATTTGGCGCCGACATCCTTAAGCATAAAAGCTGCCACTTCACCCGTATGAGCGCCTTCCTCGACTTCCGTTGAGCAGTCCTGGCCAGCGACGTGAATGTTTGAACCTTCCAGTCTGTCGGCTACGGTTTTTATCGCGGTGAACACCGGGGCGACAACAACTTCGCAGTGGTTTGCGTTGGCAACCAATGGCTTAAGCGCCAGGACAGTTTCCACTGCATCGCCAAGCGACTTATACATTTTCCAGTTTCCAGCGATGATGGGTTTGCGCATTTGGTTTTGGGTCTTTGGTATTGGGACTTTGGTCTTTGGTCTTTGGTCTTTGGGCTTGGGTCTTAGGTCTTAGGTCTTAGGTCTTAGGTCTTAGGTCTTAGGTCTTAGGTCTTAGGTCTTAGGTCTTTGATCTAAAGGCTATTTCGAAGGCCAAAAACCAAAGTCCAAAGACCGCTACTTATCATTCAAAGCTGTCACACCCGGCAGCTCATCGCCCGCTAAAAATTCGAGCGTCGCGCCACCGCCGGTCGAAATGTGGGTGATGCGATCGGCGACGCCAACCTTCGTGACTGCAGAGACAGAGTCGCCGCCTCCAACAACTACCATTGCGCCTCGATCGGCTGCCTCCGCCACAGCCTTCGCTACTCCAATGGTCCCCTGATCAAATGGTGGTTCTTCAAACACTCCCATTGGCCCATTCCAGATTACGAGCTTTGCATCCTGCAAAGCACTTGCGAAATGGCCAACAGTTTCGACGCCGATGTCCATACCAACTAAACCGATATTCGTAAATTCAATCGGAATCGTCTTCGCGACAATGTGATCGCCTTTGATTGGTTCGTAGCTATCTACAACCTGGTGATCGGTCGGCAACAGAAAAGTGATTCCCTTCTCTTCCGCACGCTTCTTAATATCAAGCGCGGTTTGCAGCATATTGTCTTCAACGAGTGACTTGCCGACAGTAAAGCCTTCCGCTTTCAAAAACGTATAAGCCATCGCGCCACCAATCAAAATCTTGTCGACACCACGATCGACCAGGGCATTGATCACCGGAATCTTATCTGACACTTTTGCTCCGCCAAGTATTGAAACAAATGGATGTTCGGGGTTGTTGATCGCCCGACCGAGATAATCCAGTTCTTTTTCCATCAACAGACCTGCAACGGCTTTGGAAACGTGTTTAGTGATTCCAGCGGTTGAGGCGTGTGCACGATGCGCTGCTCCGAAGGCATCGTTCACATAGACATCGCATAAACTGGCTAACTGCTGTGCGAATCCGTCGTCGTTCTTTTCTTCTTCGGCGTGGAAGCGGAGGTTTTCTAAAAGAAGCACTTCGCCTGGCTTGAGACCGTTCGCCCTGGCAGAAGCCTCTTCGCCGATGCAGTCATTAGCAAATCCGACCGGCTTCCCTAACAACGACGAGAGATGTTCAGCGACTGGCTTGAGGCTGTACTTATCAACGCGCTGACCTTTTGGTCTTCCAAGATGAGAAGCAAGTATTACGCTTCCACCCTGATTAAGTGCGTATTGAATTGTCGGTATTGCGGCGCGAATGCGTGTGTCATCATCGACCTTTCCATCTTTGATGGGGACGTTGAAGTCGACGCGGATGAACGCTCGCTTATTACTTAAATCGATGTCTTTAATTGTCAGCTTCAGCATTTGGTCTTGTGTCTTAGATCTTTGGACTTCGTCTTTAAACTCTGGTTGTTGTACTCGACTGTATAAAAGTCGGTACCACCTCGCGGTAGCGGGTGGGCCAGATCAAGGTACTTGAGCCTACGAGCTAGAAACGTTGTCAACTCAGATTGTCCGTTAGGGCCCACCAGCTACCGCGAGGTGGTACCGACCTTATCCAATCGAGTCACCCAAGGCCCAAGACCTAAAACCAAAGACCCAAATCCATCCCAATGGTCCAGACTTTACAAACCCTTCCCCGCGATGTACTTGATCAAATCTTTCACGCGACACGAGTAACCCCACTCATTGTCGTACCACGAAAGCACCTTCAACATATTGCCGCCAATCACCTTCGTATACTCAGCGTCGACAATAGACGAGTTGGAGTTACGCTTGAAATCACTCGAGACAAGCGGTTCTTCCGAGAATGCGAGGATTCCTTTCAACTCCTCATTGGCTGCGTCTTTCAACGCTCGATTAACTTCCTCGGCGGTCGCGTCTTTTTCAAGATCCATTACCACGTCCACGAGAGAAACATTCGGCGTCGGAACACGAACCGAGATGCCATCAAACTTACCCTTCAGCTCGGGCAACACTAATGCGACCGCCTTGGCTGCGCCTGTCGATGTTGGAATCATCGACAACGCAGCAGCTCTTGCCCGTCTCATGTCCTTGTGCGGCAAGTCCAGCAACTGTTGATCGTTGGTGTAGGAGTGAATTGTGGTCATCTGCGCCGAGCGGATACCAAACTTTTCGTGGACGACTTTCGCCACCGGCGCCAAACAATTGGTGGTACACGAAGCATTCGAGATTATGTGATGTGCTGCTGGATCATACTTGTCTTCGTTGACGCCCAGGACAATCGTAATGTCTTCATTCTTCGCTGGTGCTGAAATGATTACTTTCTTGACACCGCCACGCAAATGCTTTTTCGCGTCTTCAGCCTTCGTAAAGATTCCAGTCGACTCAACGACAATTTCAGCGCCTACTGATTCCCAATCAATCGCGGCTGGGTCACGTTGGGAAAAAACTTTAAATTCCTCGCCGTCGACACTGATTGCGTTCTCCGATGCCGTTATCTGGTGATCCAAATTACCCAGTACCGAATCGTACTTCAATAAGTGCGCTAATGTTTGCGTATTGGTGAGATCGTTAACGGCTACGAAGTCGATGTCCGAATCGCCGAGTGCCGTGCGAAAAATATTTCTACCAATGCGGCCAAATCCGTTGATGCCTACCTTAACTGCCATTTGATCAAGTCCTCCTAAAAACTACGCGAAAAGTTTTGGTTTGTAGCGATTGTGGGACGCAGGATGTCGCGATTGTGGGACAAACACCAGGATTTTGAAGACACGATTTGAAGTTGATCCAACTGTTCGTTAATCTAAAAGCCCTTCAAAGCGTTATTCAACCTGAGCGTAAGCACTATTGGACGCGATCAGTCCTTGTTAGTCGAAAAGCATGCGTTCACGAAAGAAAAGCAAGATTATTCGGCAGGTTTAAGACTGTCAAGCGAGGGTCTTAAGGAACTTTTTGAAACTGGGTCAGCGCATGTAACGTAGTAAAACTTGACCCGGCGGACTATAGTTTGCCAGAAATCTGTCATAATTCCCGTTTACTTCAAGCAGTGGGAAACAGAGAGGAATCACTTTAAGGAGCTGTTCGTCTGATGCATATGTTCAAGTCTCATCTAGTAGCAAGGTCATTGATAATCTTCAGTCTGGTGCTTTCAATATCTGGTGTAACGCCGGCTCAAACGCCAGCACCAACGCCGCCGACTCAAAGGCCAACGGACCCAACCAAACCACCAGGCCAGGAACAAAATCCGAACTTGCCTCCTGGGACGCAACCGGCAACGCAAAACCCGACGGCGCCTCCGGGAACTCAGCAGAACCCTGCAACAGCTCCTCCGGGGACACAACAAACGTCGCCCACTGCTCCTCCGGGAACAACTCCACTGGTTACCCCAACGCCAGTTACCAGCGATCTGACAACACAGGAACCGAGAGAACCAGTCGTACCAAGTTTTCAGGCACAGCCGCTACCACCGTTACCAGACATGAGCCGCCTTGGTGTAACCACTAACACCATCCCTTTGTCGCTGAATGATGCGATTAAGAGATCTCTCGAGAATAACAACGATATCGAGGTCGCACGAGACGATGTCCGTTATCAGGAAACTCAGCTGAGATCTCTTGAAGGAATTTTTGATCCATTCTTTAGCATCACGCCACAGATCGATAAAAGAGTCATTCCCGTGCAGAATATTTTTGGTGGCGGCGGAACATCGGGTCAGTTGTCGAACACAACCTTTACACTGAGTCCTGGAGTCACGAAACAGTTTTCAACGGGTGGCGGAAACTATCAGGCACAGTTCAGCAACACGCGCACAAAAACGAGCGCAACTAACAGCACCCTGAACCCTTACTACTCTTCCAACTTAAGCCTGAGTTTTACCCAGCCACTTTGGAGGAACCGCTCTATTGATAACAACAGACGCCAGATTCGGATTCAGCGAAAACGAATAGACCAATCAGATGCCGATTTTCGCCTACGAACGATCGATATCATCACGAGAACGCAACAGGCATACTGGGAGGTAGTATTCGCCCTTCGCGATCAACAAAATCAACTCGCAAACTTAAATCTTACTCGTGAGAATCTAAGGAATGTCGAAGCCCAGATCGCTGCTGGTGCAAAGGCTCCGCTCGAGCGGGCCGAGGTGCAAACAGAATTGGCGAGCCGCGAAACAGCTTTACTAACAGCCGTTCAGAATGTCTCGATTGCTGAGAACAATCTAAAACAGTTGATGTTCAAAGATCCATCGTCACCTGAATGGTCCAGTCAGATAACACCGACGGACAACCCGTCGTTCAGTGAAGTACCGGTGAATCTCGATGACGCTATCAAGACTGCACGCGAGAACAGACCAGAACTGCGTCGTTTAAGATTACAAGCCGACATCAGTGACATCGATATCAAATACTTCAAGAATCAAACCAAGCCTCAGTTTGATCTGGTAGGAACCGTTGCCACTACGGGATTGGCGGGTACAGCTGCAGCGACGACGCCCGTAACAAATGTTCCTTTGATTTCAGGCGATCCCGCAACTGACGCGAATGCGTTCCTGCTCAGCCAGGTTCAGGACATTCAGCGGCGGCTCCTGTTCCCCGTCGCCACCTCTCCGATAGTTACTGTTGGAGGTCAAGCTTTAGCACCCGCGGACCTTATAGGCGGATATGGCAAAACCCTCACCAATCTCGGTAGCCTTAACACTTACAATGTTACTGTGGGTGTTGCCATCCAAATCCCCTTCAAGAATAAAACAGCCGAAGCAAACCTCGCCGGGGCGAACATTCTTCGTGAGCAACTGGCTGCCTCGATGAGATCCACTGAGCAGACAGTCGAAGTCGATGTACGTAATGCAGCGCAAGCTGTCGACAGTTCTCGGCGTCGTGTACTCTCCGCTCGATCAGCCAGGGTTAATGCTGAAGCACAACTTGAAGGCGAACAACGTCTCTATCAGGTAGGTCGTTCGACGACGTTCCTGCTCTTTCAACGTCAGAATGCGCTTACAAATGCTCGGGCTTCAGAACTGCGGGCCGAGACCGATTACAACAAGGCTATTGCCGACCTCCAGAGGGCCACTGCCACAACCCTAAGAGCTAATAACGTTACTGTAGACGTCCCGGACGCTCCGTAGGGGAATTAGAAATACTCTGGTCCGTAAAATAGAAGTTGCCGTTTTCAATTTGCGATTGCTAAGGTAGTTTATAGCTACCAAGGCAATCGCAAATTTGTTTTGTGCTTCAACAAAACGGATGAAGATTACTGCCACCATCATCACTTTCAACGAAGAATCAAATATTCAAGCAGCTTGTGAGTCTGTTGCGTGGGCTGACGAGCTGATAGTCGTCGACTCAAGCTCGACCGACGCTACACGTTCAATAGCCGAAGCTGCGGGCGCTCGCGTAATCATTAATGAATGGCCTGGTTTTGCGCTCCAGAAGCAGTTTGCAGTCGACCATTCGGCGAATGATTGGATTTTTAGCCTCGACGCCGATGAGCGTGTTTCAGAAGAACTATTGAAATCGATCGAGTCGCTGAAAACGAAGAATGAGTCACAACTCGCCGATGGCTACCTGATATCACGCCGCAGCTTCTATCAGGGGAAATGGATTCGTGGTGGTGGCTGGTATCCCGATCGACAATTGCGACTCTTCAAAAAATCCTCGGGCTATTGGAAGAAGCGACAGATTCATGAGTCCGTGGAAATGCAGCCGGGAACCCACACAGAAATTCTTAACGGTGATTTGCTGCACTACTCAGTTCGCAACGCCGCACATCATCACCGAATGATTGGCGAGCGCTACGCTCCGCTAGCCGCCGAACAAATGTTTGCTGAAGGACGAACGACTTCAACTTTTCAGATCGCTGCGGCAGCTCCATCCGCATTCATCCGTAGCTTTCTTCTCAAGGGAGGCTTTCGCGATGGGCTTGCAGGATTGAGCATCGCCAGTTTCGCCGCCCACCACGCGTTCCTGAAGCATTTGATGTTGTGGGAGAAGCAGCAAGAGCATAAGAGGTCTTAGATCTTAGGTCTTGGGTCTTGGGTCTTGGGTCTTCGGTGTTAGGGCCTATACTGGAGAGAAACACCCAAACCTAAAACCCAAGACCTAAGACCCAAGACCTAAGCCCAAAAACCTAAAGACCAAACGACATCAAACAAGCTACAATCCGAGAGCATGCTTGCTTCCCAGCTACTGGTCCTGCCGGACCTGTTTCTAGTTCCTCCAACAGTTGGTTACGTAATTGCTGGTATTTTTGGGGCAATTATTGGCAGTTTCTTAAACGTCGTCATCCATCGCGTACCATTGGAGGAGTCGATCGTCTTCCCGAACTCTCGTTGTCCTTCGTGTGGCGCGGTCATCGCTTTTTACGACAATATTCCAATCCTTAGCTACCTCGCGCTCGGCGCAAAATGCCGCGGCTGCAAAAAACATATCTCCATTCGCTATCCATTGGTTGAGCTGCTGACCGGATTGCTATTTGTTGCAGTTGCCTGGCACGACGGTTTCACCTTTGCACTTCCATTTAACCTGGTATTCACCTCAGCCTTGCTGGCGTTGGTATTCATCGACGCCGAACACTATATCCTGCCGAATGTGATCACTTATCCTGGCATTGTGTTTGCGGTAGTTGCGCGACTAGCTCTTCCCTACTTAACCGGTGGGCCTCACTTTGATGATCTTCCGTCTTTGATGCATGGCTCCCTCAGTAACAGTCCTATCTGGCTCGTATCGTTAATAGGTGCATTTCTTGGTGCACTCATCGGTGGTGGGTCGCTTTGGTTGATGGGTTGGACCTGGGAAAAACTTCGCGGGATCGAAGCAATGGGTTTGGGCGATGTCAAGATGATGTTTATGGTCGGGGCTTATCTCGGGTGGCGGCTGACTATTCTGACAATCTTTGTGGGTGTACTGGGCGGGTCCATCATCGGCATCTTCCTCATGGCCAGGCAAGGTAAGAAAGATATGCAAATGCTTTTACCTTTCGGTGTCTTTCTGGGAATCGGATCGATAGCGGCGTTGTTGTTCGGGGTTCATCTCGTTGAATGGTATGCGGGACAGTTTAGGTAGCTCGAGGTTCTCGAAGGCAAAAACATTTAAGATTTAAGATTGCAGATTTCAGATTGATGGGCGATATCGATCTTTGCCGCAATCTGAAATCAACAATCTACAATCTGAAATGGCCTCGCCTAGTTAGACATGCGCATCAATCGCTTTCAATTCGGGCTGACAATGCTGACAGGATTATTTGTCCTCGCTGTCTTGTTTGCGATATTGCTCTATGCCCTCACGCCGGAAACTCCAGCATCGCGTGGTCCAATTCTGCTGGCTTCGTTCATAGCCATTCTGATCGGCAGCCTCCTCGGTATTCTTTTCATGCTGCGTTGGTTGCTGCGCCCTTATCAAAAACTTATTGGTGAAGCTGAACGCGCGTCAGTCCAGTCGCAACTTCAAAAGTCCCAGGATGAAGCTGAATTTGTTCTCGAGACTTTTCAGTCGGTCGTTGCGCAACTTCAGGAACAGCGCAAAGAGTTGGAGCGACTGAGTGAGCAAGCGCGCGAACGTGCCAGTTCAGCCGAAAAGTTCAGTGAGCGAATTGTGGCCAGTTTGCCCTCGGGATTGATCGCATTCGATGGTAGTGGGCGCTCGATGGCGATTAATCCGCCAGGACGAACTTTGCTCGAAGTTGATGGGAAGGCGTTGGGTGAATCCTACGATAAGCTACTCGGTCGCTACGCAGAACTCTCATCCATGGTCGCCGACTGCTTGCAAAAAGGCACGCTCTTTCGCCGTACCGAAATTGAGGTGCTCGCAACTGACGGTAAACTGCGGCGACTCGGCGCGACCATTGCTCCAATCGAATTGCCATCAGAGCATGGACCTCATGGT
>JBKPQV010000379.1:0-7081 GCA_046734235.1 Acidobacteriota bacterium | reverse complement strand
GGTTTATGTCTCAAGCAGAATTCCTTCTGGTTTCTCGGTAGGGCCCACCCGCTACCGCGAGGTGGTACCGACTCCCGCTTAGTTTGCAAACTAAGGCTCAACAAAAACTCCTATTTCCGAAAGCGCCGGCGGTGCCGCAGCTTTGGTAATCCTGATACGAATCTTTGACGTATTCAGCGCTTTTGTTCTCGTCAATCGACAATTCCCAATACTAGTCCCAGCCACAAACTCTCGCCAGGCGCCGTCCCCCCATTCATCTATCGAAAAAGCTTCGATTCGCTGGCCCAGCGGTAAGTATTCCCTCAGGCGTACTACATTAAACGTTTTGGGTGTTCCAAAGTCGATAACAATCTCAGCGTTGAGCTGCTCGTTGGTCCAATACGTTGAGCGCCGGCCATCAATCAAGTTGCGTGAATCCAAACGCGCCGCTCGTTGAGTATTATTGGTGCTTATCGTTGCCTTCCTTGCTAGATCGCTGGCAAACAACGCATCAAATCGCTTACGAAATTCAAGGAGAGATCGAACGTCGCTTTCGTGAATTTGACCGCGCCTGTCGACTGGCAAGTTCAAGAGAAACGACGCGCCCCGACCCACCGAGGAAAAATATAGATCCATCAAGTTCTCAGAAGACCGCACTTTTGCGTCTTCCTGTGCGTGATAGAACCAACCAGGCCTTATTGAAACATCACATTCGGCCGGCACCCAATGAGTACCAGGCCGGTCGCCGCTATTCAAGCGACGCTCGTCGGCTCTTCCTGGCGCGAAGTCGCTTCGATTGAGAGTTGCCCAACACGTTTCACCCGCAATACCCCGCTCGTTTCCAACCCAACGTACATCGGGACCAGCATCGCTAAAAATGTTTGCCTCGGGTTGTAGTGTACGAATCAAATCCCAGGTGTTGGGCCAATCGTAGTATGTCTCGCGATCGATGGTCCGCTTCTCCCGGGCGCCACCGTAATAACCATCGCCCCCATTCGCTCCATCAAGAAACACTTCGAAGATTGGACCATAATTCGTCAACAACTCACGCAGCTGATTGCGGTAATAAGTTAGATACTCCTGTCTGCCATAGTCCTTGTGATTCCGATCCCACGGTGACAAATAGATGCCGAACTTTAATCCATAGCGTTTACACGCGGCAGAAATCTCCTTTACGACATCGCCCTTTCCGCTTCGCCAGGGACTATGCTTCACCGAATGTTCTGTGTACTTCGAAGGCCACAAGCAGAAACCATCATGGTGCTTCGCGGTCAAGATCAGCCCCTTCATGCCGGCTGCTTTTGCGGTTCGCACAATCTGATTCGCATCGAAGTCAGTCGGGTTGAATACTGACGGCGACTCATCGCCATAACCCCACTCTTTGTCGGTAAATGTGTTAACCGTGAAATGAAGGAATCCGTAAAACTCCATTTCATGCCACATCAATTGTCGAGCGGAGGGGATTGGACCGTAGGGCTTAGTAGTTGTCAGTTTTTGGAAACTTGCGGCCGCGGAATGAGTGGTGACGATAAAACAGAAAGTCAGGAATGCGATACCCGAGGCGTTAGCCCAACAGTTCGGTGCGGTAGCCCGACAGTTCGGGGCAGTAGCCCTACTGTAAAGGAGGGCTAATCTTTTGTAAGGTGAATCCATTCAGCAAAGAACTTGCTCAAATCTTTTTTGGAAGCCTCTTGCATTGTAGCTTCAAAGTCCGAAGTGACAACTGATTTGCCAAAATATCGTTTGGTGAAATTCTGGAGACCTCGCCAAAATGCTTCTTCTCCCATTTCTTGCCGAAGAAGATGCACCACGTACGCGCCTTTATCGTAAACGAGCGTGCGGTCTTCTCTCGTTGGATGATCCCAGTTAGGGAAAACGAGTGACTTGTCCTTACCTGCAGCACGGACCTTCTCGTAATTGTCGCGATAGCTATTTATCTCGCGCATATATGCTTCCCTGCCAAACCGATGCTCAAGATAGGCGGCAGCGATGAACGATGCAATCCCTTCATTTAGCCAGAAGTGATTCCAGTCGCGATTTGTCACCATGTTTCCCCACCATTGATGGGCAAACTCATGTGCGCCCAGCCAGATGTCCTGTTCGTTGGCCAGCACGTTTTTGCCATAGTCTTCACCTAAAGCGGTGAAGCTACTCATCTCCTGCGCTGGACCACCGGCCGCGAGAACTTGAGCATAACTCTTATCGCGGTAGCGAATCCCGGATCGGTCTTCAAAAAAGGCGAGCATGTCTGCCGTCTCACGAAAGATTCGCCTCACTTCGTCGTCGGTGAATCCCGAGGCAACGTACTGAAGCTCCACTCCGTTCTTCTTCTCGGTGAGCATGCGATACGGACCACCGGCAAAGCCGATGATGTAAGTTGGAATGGGCTGTTTCTGTTCCCACGTAGAAACGGATTTGCCATCTGCAAGCTCGCGCTTTGATACTAGCTGGCCATTTGAAATCGGTATGAGTTTTGAAGGCAGAATCAGAGTGAGTGTTAGTGCTGACCGATCTTCGGGTGAGTCGATACAAACCGTCCATTGACTAGTCGAAAAAATGGTATAGACCTGTGAATAATCAGGGAAGAATCGGATACCGAACTTAGGCGTGCCGTGATAAGCGATTTCAAGCTCGTTGACCTGGCCAGCTTTGCTAACGGGAATTGTAATTTTGACTTTCCGATCCCTTACTACAAACTCACGCGTAACTCCTGCCTGTTTCACAGAATCAACAGTTAGATTCCCACAATCGAATTCGACTGTGGTTAGATTGTTGGATTTCGCAACAAAACGAATTACAGAGGTGCCGCGGACAGACTTGTTGGCAATGTCAGGCTCAACCGTGAAGTGGTAATGAAGGACGTCAATTGGTGCAGATGATTGAGCCTTGCTAGTGAATACACATGAAAGAATAATGATAAATACCGAAACAAAAGTTTTCAGAACCAGCTTTCGCCAATTGCGCATAGAAGTTTCACTTTGCATTCAGGAACGGTATCAACTCTTTCGAATAATAAGGTTCTTCGGTACACCAGAAGACATAGTCTACATTTAGTTGATCTGTTGCAAAGGCGAGCAATTCAGCGATAGTCATCCGCTTGCCGGTCTTTGGATCGGGATCAGAATAATTGCCGTCCTGCACCGCAACGCCCGTCGGTACGACGCCAGCAGAGCTCTTGATCAACGGGTAACTATGATTGTTTTGCCCGCGTCTGAAGGGCAGCAGATCTGGTCCACCAACACCTACTTTTAAGCTTCGAGCCTCCTTGTAAACCGTCTTTAGATACAACTTGTCGCCGGCGGGTAACCACTCGCCGGGCATGAAGTTGGCATATTGGATAACAACTGAATGTGGAAATGCCTTTTTCAGCGCTTTCATGTTTGTGACGATAGCATCCCTATAGAGTTCGGGTGTATAGCCTTTCGGATAAAGTTTCCCAGTCTCACCGAACCCGACAGACGTTTCGGGAAGATTGATGCCGGCGATCTTTCCGTCAAACTCTTTACCTAAGGCGTCAAGAAGACGTGCAAATCTCTCTTGCACGAGAGGATCCCAACGTCGTGATACCCAACCTTCAATCTTCGGGTGCTCTTCATCCTTACCCTCGAACTGGGGCGCAACGCCGCCGTTATAAGTATCTGTCTGCAGGTATTTTGGTACAAGAATGAATTTCTCGCTAAACGAAGAATCCTGGAGTTGAATGAAGAGCTTTTTTCCCTTCGAGGTAAGGAAAGCTAGATCCTTTTGAACCGCACTGAAGTCGTATTTGTCTTTTTCCGGTTCGAGTTCCTTCCATGTGTATTTGAGTTGTGCTCCTTCTAAGGCTTTAGTTTCAAGAAACGAAGCTTCAGATATACGTTCGCGTTCGTGGGCAAAGAAGACGTAGTGATGAACTGTTTTCGCTGAGATTGGTTGAAAACAAATGAGAGTCAGAAACAGAGTGCTGAAAACTAACCTCATGGAATGATTCCTCTTAAGTTGACACCCGTTTACGGTCAATGAAGATCGCGACAATCAACAGCGTAACCGCCAATCCACGCGCAAATGAGCCAAGCCAGCCGACGCCGTTTGCAATCTTGACGTAGGTGTTGTTTGTGATCGCCGCATTGGTAAATGACGCGGAGTAGAAATACGACTGCGCGCTTGTAACCAGCAAGATAGTGACAATCACTATGGCTGAGCCGACAAGTGCTAGTAGAGCGGGAAGACGGTAGCGTTTAAGGTTAATTAGCGACAAAACGACGCCCAGTATCGCTGCCAGCAAAACTGGCACCTGATACAGCATTTGCTCGGTGAAATAGGTCAGCCCAGAGTTGTACATATGTCGGCCTCCAAATCGAAAGTGTATTTGGCAGGGTGCGACTAGAGTGGGCCGACTGTCAATTCTATTAGCGAGTTTTTTCATGGAAAGTGTTCAGGCAGGCTATATAAGAGCGCAAATCTGACCTCTTAGAAACTCTCTGCGTCTCTGCGTCCTCGGCGTCTCTGCGTAAAATGTTCACGCCTTCCTAAGACTCTTTCAACGCAGAGGCGCAGAGTACACAGAGACGCAGAGAAGAAGTTTCGAAATATTTTTGTCTAGTTCTGCCACAGAAGCGTGTCTTAGTTGTTGAGGTCTTTGAGCTCCAATAAGTGGCCCCGCTTCACTCGCATCTCGATTTGCTTCACATTCTGAAAATCATCGATTGGGTTAGCGGTAAGGACGAGAAAACTTGCTTCGTATCCCTCCTTCAAATTACCGATCTTGCGGCGAGGAAATATTGTATTTGGCGCCGTTTCACACCAAATCCTTAACAACGTGGCGTTATCGAATGCCTTTGTCCTGGCGATGCTCAGCACTTCCGGGACTGAGGAAGTACGATAGCTATCGCTGCCAATTGCGATGGAAACGCCCGACTTGGCAAGCAGTTGCAGATTGCGAACCAACAGCGACCGGAGAGCCAGTCTCCCTTGTTCGTCAAACTTCTCGTTAAAGGTCATGTCAATTGCTTCACCCAGTGTGGTAACTACAACGACTTGTTTCTTAGCTGCTAGTAAGGCATCGGCCTCGCTGATTTCATACTGCTTTAGATACTTATAGCCTGCGGGATCATTTCGATCAGGTCTAAAACCAGGAGTGTGATTGATTTCATCCACGCCGGCGATTACTGCATTGTGAAAATCTGTGGCTGATTCAACATGCGTTGAAAACACGCAAGCCATCTGCATGTGCTCGTTTTACGATCGCTTGTAGAAGGTTCGGATCCAGACCCTTCCAACCGTCGTATGCTTTATCGTTCTTCCGCTTTTCATACTCTTCTGAATAAAGCAAATAGGTTTTGATGAAATCTGGTTTGCCATTCTTAATTGTCGACCACTTGCGGTCGAGGTCTGACAGACTGTCAATGACGTAGTAGAAGCCTCCTTCTCCATCATCCGGTTTAAAGCCCCGTTGCGGAGTAACGATTTCAATGGGATGCCCACCGGAAGCCGTCAGTCCACCGTTTGAAAGTATGGCGTCGACACTGTTCGGCAAATTAATTCGCGCATCAGTTGGGGCTTTTACTCTAAGAAGACTGTTGGGATTTTTGACGTAGAACACGCCATCTTTTAAGTACATTCGATTGACGCGTTCAAATTGTGCATCACTGGACCAATCAAGATTGTGATTGTGAGCTTCCGCAAAAGGTGGCACTACGAATTTAGCAGTTAAGTCGAAAGTTCGATCGATGTGGCGAGGCTTTTTCGTCGTAAGGATTCCATTAACTGTGTAAAAAGTTTTGGGGACGAACTTCTGTCCATCGAACCAACTTCCATTGGCGAATTCGTAGGTTAGTGGAGTTGGAGTTTGTGCTTGAGTCGCAAATATCGATAGCAGAACAACGAGTAGTGCGATTGGTTTCATCGTGTTCTCCGTGGTGTTGAATGGTGAAGATCTTCCATTTGAGTAACACCGCCAGAGCCAGAGATGTGAATCAAAAGGCTAACAAGAATACATGAGAAATTATCCGCCGATTACGCCGATTTTTCAGCCGTTGGATTAAATGAACATCGGCGGGTCTAATTCAAATCGGTGTAATCTGCGTAATCGGCGGATATATTCTTCATTAATTGCTAGCTGCCTTTGCTTGCGACCAACGTTCAATTAGCCGGCGTCGATTCTCCAACTTCTTTTCAACGTTCTCCGCCTTCATTACTAATAGCTCGAGTTGCGATAAGTAGTCAGGCTCGCCAATCGTTTCCCGGATTTCCGCGATGAATGGTTGCAGCTTCGCAAATACAACGAGATGCTCCGAATTCGACTCGAGAAACATTTTCTCGTCAATGCCGCCGTTGTTGACGAGTGCGGCCGCGACTTCCCAGTGAGAAGACACCATGCGATAGAACGCACTCGGCTTCTCCCCGCTCTGCATCAAAGCGAGAATCTCCAGACCGCTCTTGGGATTGAAGTCGCTGAAAAACCAGGCGCGTGCCTGACGCATAAGCGTTTCGCTGCGAAGTTCGTAGAGCTTGAGAATAGCGAGTGCATCATTTGGTTTTGTGTCCATATGTCAGATCCTCTCTAATCGGTTCTTTCGTTTGACGCTAGTTTGAGGTCCTTGAGCGCTACGATTCGTGAGGCCGGTGCGAGCAGCAAACGACAAAGCTTCAGGTTGTACTCGGCCTCAACAAACCGACCACCCCGTAACGCAAGTGCAAATTCTTTTTCAGCATCAGTTAACCGACCCATTCGAGCAAGCATCACGCCCAGGTTGTTATGACTCGAAGCCACATGGGGTCCGGATCGTTTCGTTGCGTCTCGGAATAAACGTTCCGCTGTGTAGATTTCGTTATCTAAAGCCGACAGCAATCCCAGTTTGAAGCTAGCAGCGGCGAGACTACCCCTTGAGGACGTTAATGCCTGGCGATAGGCGGTTTTGGCCTGCACGACTTTATGTTGATCCTCCAGGGCGACGCCGAGCGAAAGTGAAGCTTTTGGATAGTTACCACGATTGATCTCGATCGCGCGTTGAAAGAACTCTATGGCTCTATCGGTTTGCCAAAGTTCGTAATAACAAACCCCGATGTTGTAAATCGCCTGCGCATACGATTCGCGATCGCCCGCAGTCACTCGCTCGTATTC
>JBKPQV010000378.1:0-7727 GCA_046734235.1 Acidobacteriota bacterium | reverse complement strand
GACTAGTCTGCTCTCACTTTGGGAAGAGCTAGGCGTAAAAGTCGAAGTCGTAACTCCGACGATGGCTTCGTATCTCGAAGCGTTTCAGAACAGTACTGGAAAGGACCTGTTTATCGGACGGTGGAATGTCGATTATGACGACCCTGATGACTTCACGTACGGTCTTTTTCACTCTCGAGTTGGTTTGTATCGGACCTATTTCACGTCGTCTGACGGAGATCAGATTCTCGAGGAAGCGAGAACAGAAAGTCGTCCGGGTGTTCGATCTTCACTCTATCGGAAGTATGAAAATTTTCTCCAGGACACTGCCACTGTACTACCGCTTTTCCACGATGTTGATTATCGCCTCGCCAATGCAAAAGTCGCCGGTTTGAACCTCCGTGGCAGTGCGCCATATGTGAATTATGCTCAGATGGGCAAACTCGAGGTTGGAGTTAAAGCTCAGGAAGGCGTAAGAGCGGGCGGTGGAATTCTACAGATCCCCATCACAGGAAGTCTTTTCAAACTAGATCCCGCGCTGGCGGGAACAGTTGAGGACGCAGAAGTCTTGCCGAGCATCTTCGAGACTCTTACGCGAGATTTGGGGGGGGCGAGAATTGGTCCATGGTTAGCGGCGAACTATACTTCAGAGCAAGGAGGCAAAAAGTATCGATTCCGGTTGCGAGACGATATTCGCTTCCACGACGGGCGGAGGCTTACTGCTCGGGATGTGCGTTTCTCATTTGAACGAATGCTATTGAACACAGAAAACGCCGGGAGCCGCTTCACTTATTCCGCAATTCGCGGTGCGAAGGCATTATTGAACGGTGAGGTTACGGATCTTGTTGGTTTTCGAATTCACTCGGCGGACGAGTTTACGATCGAACTTGAAGAACCAATGTCGTTCTTTCCCGCGCTGATCTCCTACCATGCGGCGGCAATCGTGCCTGAAGGAAGCGATAAGTTTGGTAATAGCTGGCAAGACGGCAGTATCGGTACGGGTCCATTCCGCGTCGTGAAATTCGAGCCCGGGGTGAGGTTAGAACTCGAGCGTAACAAGGACTATTGGCGTAAAGGTTTTCCAAAGAGCGAGGGAGTAACTTTTAATTTTGGCGTTTCCTCAACCGAGATCCTTTCGCAGTTTCGAGCTGGTCGTCTGTCAATTGCTTCTGATCTACTACCGGCGGATGCGGAAGCGCTTCGACGCGAACCTGAATTTGCTTCTGGTTACCACGAGATACCAAGACTGACAACTTACTACGTGGCTTTCAACGTCAATAACGGGCCGCTTAAAGACAAGCAACTACGAAAGACCCTTTCAGATGCTATCGATGTTGCCAGTATTGTTCGCCAAACACTTGGACGCATTGCAGTGCCTGCGCAAGGACTTATACCGCCAGGTCTATTAGGGCATGATTCGAGTTTCATCACACGCAAGGAAGACGCAGGTACCATTACCTCGAAGAAACAGGAAGAAGAGATCGAACTTACTGCCGTAGTAAACCCGGTTTTCTTTGGAGAATACGCAGCCTTTAGTCGGGAAATCGCTCGTTCACTGCGCGAGCAGAACGTGACAGTTCGTATAGTCAATAAGACCATGGAAGAATGGATCGATGCAGTTACCGAGGGCTCTGTCGATGTGGTGTTAGGGCGTTGGGTAGCTGACTTTCCTGACGCGGATACATTCGCCAGCATCCTTGTAACGAAGGGCGGGTTGCTTGGTAGTGTTTGTGGGTTAAGTGAGGTTGATCGACTTGTTGCGCGCGGTCGTTCAGAAACTTCACCAGCAGCGCGTCACGCGGTCTATCGACAAATCGAAGACATACTTGTTCGTGATCGACCGTTACTGCCACTATTTCACGAACAGGCCTATCGCTTTGCAAGACCTGAATTGGATGGAATGTCCCTTACTTACGATTCGTTGGCGCTGGATTATGCGAACCTGAGCTTGAAGAGCTAAAGCGGAACGTGGGTGGTCCAGATCTTCTTTGCCGCGGAGCGGCCTAAGATTAGAGCCCAGAGTGCAGCGCGGCTTTGCGAGCAAAACCCTGGGTCAGCGATTCGAATTGAGCGATGCGTTCTGAAAGGACGCGAGTCGGATTGAGACCTGTCGAGATCACTTGGCTACTTTGTCCACTTAGTTTATCGCGCTCGTAACGACCGGTTCGATGGATTCATACAAGCGATGGAAATTGAGACTTCACCTTTCGCTCGGGTCCTTTTCAGGACGCCCGATCATTCTCGCGTCTTACCCAGGGTCCGCTCGCAAAGCCTCGCTGTACCCTGGGCTCTATTGTTAGGCCGCTCCGCGGCAAAGAAGACCTCGTCACGTTACCGTCAACACAGCCTCACCTAATACATCCATTCGCGGTTCGATCCCTAAGCCCGGTCTTAAGGACGCAGCCAGTCTGCCATTCTTTCTTTGTGGTGCCCCCTCAGCAGTGCTAACGGTCACATAGCTGTTGAAATCGGTTGCTGAAAAAAGAAAGTCAGGTGGTGTGCTGTGGGCGAGTGCCGCTATTGCAGACGTAATGATGTCGCTCCCCCAGGTGTCTTCAATCGTCAAGACGATTCCTGTAGCCACACAAAGATCACGTATTTGCCGCGCCTTCGTTAGGCCGCCCACTTTTGATATTTTCAGATTGATAACATCCGCCGCTTTATCACTAACGGTTCTTAGAACCATTGGCAGGCCGTCAATAACTTCGTCCAGTACAAATGGGCGATTGGTATGTTGACGGACAGTGAGGCACTCTTCATAACTCATACACGGTTGTTCCATGTAAACATTGATGTCCCGAACTTCATGAGCAATACGCAACGCTTCGTGCTGCTTCCATCCAGTATTTGCATCAGCAATTAATACATCGCCGGCGCGAAGTTCCTTGGCGCACTTTACGATCCGTTTGATGTCAGTATCCGGATCTCCACCGACTTTAAGTTGAAATTTTGTGTAGCCCTCCGCGTGATACTTAGCAATACTCGCCGCCATTGCTTTCGGGGTGTCCTGGGAGATAGCGCGATATAAGGCGAAGTCGTCGCCATAGTTTCCGCCGAAAAGCGTTACCAACGATTGTCCGCTTGCTTTTCCAAGTAGATCCCAGCAAGCCATATCAATTGCCGATTTCACGTATGGGTGACCACGCATTGCCTGGTCCATACGGTGGTTGATGACTCCGAGTTGGGTTGGATCCAGGCCCAAGAGATGTTTGGCGATTTCGGCGATTCCAGTTCTCGCGCCCGAGGCATAGGCCGGAAGATAGGCGGCACCAAGAGGGCAAATTTCGCCATAACCAATAAGGTCAGTGTCAGTTTTGATAGCGACAATGGTTGAATCAAATACAGTGACAGCATTGCCGCCAGACCACTTGTAGCTACCCTCATGTAACGGTAGTTCTACTCGATAAGCAGAGATTTCGGTTATGTGCATAGTGAATTTGTTTTAGATTGGCAGTTGGAGTCCGATGTCACTTATATCCAGATTACTGATTGCACTGCAAGTTAATTGGTGTTGTGGGATATGCTTCAGCGGCTTTTGCTACATTCGATTCTTCTCTGCGCTTCTGTGTTGAAAAAAGCGTTACCGTCTGGAACATCAGTTCAACACAGAGGCGCAGAGAACACAGAGACGCAGAGAAGAATCGAATTACAATACCGGTAACTCAAATCGGACACATAGAGAGAAAGCATCTTTGACAGGTTGGAGGCCTGATGAATCGACGCTATTTCAATTTAAGCCTGTTTGCAGCTTTGCCTGCGATGGCCTTACGGATACCACAATCCACATCCCAACTTCGCATCAATGGTCAACGTCTCAATACTCATCTTTCTGAACTGGCGCAATTTGGTCAAACTCCCGAGGGTGGAACAAACCGTGTTGCTTACTCCGACATTGACCTTCAAGCTCGTGAGTATGCAATGAAATTGATGCGGGCAGCTAAGCTGGATGTTCATATTGACGCTGCCGGAAATATTGTTGGACGTCGACCCGGAAGCGATCTCGCAGCGAAGCCTTTGATGATTGGCTCACACATCGACTCTGTTCCGCAGGGCGGGAGTTACGATGGTCAAGTCGGTTCGATGGGGGCGATTGAAGTTGCGCAAACAATCGCGGAAAACAACGTACGTCTCAAACACCCGCTCGAGGTCGTAATTTTTCAGAACGAAGAAGGTGGCACTATTGGAAGTACCGCAATGGCTCGAGGCTTAACCGAAAACGACTTGAATATTGTTACCAACAGCAAAAAGACAATTCGTGAGGGAATCAAATTCATTGGTGGCGATCCTGATAAACTCGCCAGTGTCAGGCAGAACAAGGGGGATATTGCAGCCTATGTGGAGCTACACATTGAACAGGGCGGAAGTTTGTATGCCGAGAAGACCGACATTGGTGTAGTCGAAGGAATCGTAAGCGTTAACTGGTGGGAAGTGACTGTTGAAGGTTTCGCAAATCACGCTGGAACCACACCAATGAATCAGCGGCACGATGCATTGTTGGCAGCTGCAAAATACATCGATGCTGTGAATCGTATTGTCACTTCAATCCCGGGACGGCAGGTAGGAACCGTTGGGAAGATCCAGGCTTTTCCTGGAGCTTTCAACGTTGTTCCTGGCAGAGTAAACACGAGTTTGGGTTTGCGAGATCTTGACTTGGCAAAGGTAGAGATGATCTTTGAAAAGATTCAGGCGGAAGTTCGCCAGATTGAAACCATCACCGGAACGAAGTTTGAGTTCAAGAAGGTTACGTCGTCTAAACCGGCTTTGACTGATCTGCGTTTGCGCGGAGTGATTGATGAAGCTGCAAAGCAATTAGGACTTAGCACCAAGCTTTTACCAAGTGGGGCCGGACACGATGCTCAGGAAATCGCGGAGCTCTGTCCTATCGGAATGATCTTTGTTCCGAGTCGCGACGGGATCAGTCACAGCCCAAAAGAGTTTTCCAGCCCGGAGGATATTACGAATGGTGCAAATGTTCTGCTGCAGACTGTCTTGAAGTTAGATACTCGTTTGGAGTGAGTGTCAGTGGTCAGCAGAATCGTCATGCCTTTAGTAACCTACTTATTTGCAACACTACCTCGGTCCTGGGAGCGCGGTCGTCCTCGCCCGCCTGCCTTACCTTAGATTGGCCTCCCTTGGATAAGAAAAGGTTATGATTAATATTTCGATCCGAGGTTAGACTTTGGAAAGCAAGCAGGCGAGGACGACTGCGCTCCCAGGACCAGCGTCCGTGTTTAGAATAAGCGGGATACTAAAGGCATGAGCTGATCACAACAACCGCACTGACAACTGACCACTGACACTACCGCTGTTCACGACTGAAACTGCAAAATACTGTCAATTCTGACAGTTGCCGCATGCCTTTGAACACCTTAACGTCAGGCACTATGGAAACGTTAATAGATGGCGTGCTCCATCCTACCGATTTCTCTGAGGGCAGCCGGATTGCATTTCACCATGCGCTTAAATCTGCATTACTAGCAAGGTCCAAGCTAACCCTGCTGAATGTCTCAACTGATGGAGCTTCAGGGTGGTCAGATTTTCCGGGAGTGCGCGAAACACTCGTGCGCTGGGGATTACTCGAAAAGGGAAGTCCGAAGTCTGCCGTGGGCGAATTGGGAATAGATGTTCGCAAGGTGGTAGCACAGGAAAATGATCCGGTTGAAGCGGTTCTTCGTTACCAGAAAAAACATCCTTCTGATCTGATTGTCCTGGCAACCAGTCAACGCGAAGGCCGGGTTGGTTGGCTCGGAAAGGCTTCCATTGCAGAACCGGTTGCGCGTAGAGCATGGGAAATGACGTTGTTTATTCCGAGTGGCAGCGACGGTTTTATTTCTGAGAGTGACGGTTCAGTCCATTTGCGAAACATTCTGATTCCAGTTGCTCGTTCCCCCCGACCGCAGCCGGCAATCGAAGCCGCTGCCAGAGTGGTAACCAGTATGCATTGTCCAGAAGGTGTTTTTACGTTAATGCACGTGGGCCAGGAAGACTCAATGCCCGGGTTTCGATGTCCTGAAGTGCCTGGGTGGCAGTGGAAGAAGGAATTAAGAACCGGAGAAGTTATTCAAACCATAGTCAATGCAGCGGGAGATATTGAGGCTGACTTAATTGTTATGTCGACTGATGGGCGAAATGGATTTCTGGATGGGTTACGCGGTAGCCATAGTGAGCGTGTGTTACGGCATGGCGCAGCGCCGTTGCTGACCATTCCAGTTGGGCCACCCGGTGAGTGACAGGGGGAAATCTCAGATCTCAAATCTAAGATCTCACAGCCAAGAAATATCGATCTGAAAAACCGATCTCAGACAAAACTGTGAGATCTAGGATTTGAGATCTGAGATCTCACAGCCAATGAACAGATCTGAAAAGCTGATATAAGCGATCTGTGAGATCTTAGATTTGAGATCTGAGATCTGAGATTCCTAATTAACGAACTCGCCCCCTCGCCCTCTCGCCCACTCACCCCGTCGCCCAGTCACCGAAATCTATCCGTCGCCTCAACCAGCGCGGCGGCGATTCCCGGTTCTGTAGCGGCGTGGCCAGCATCTGGAATGATCTTTAGTTCTGCTTCGGGCCAAGCTTTGTGTAAATCCCACGCATTCATCACCGGACAAACAATGTCATAGCGACCATGGACGATCACAGCAGGAATGTGACGAATGCGGTCCACATTTTCCAGCAGGTAATTGTTAGTCTCAAAGAAACAGTTGTTTACAAAGTAATGACACTCAATTCTCGCAAGAGCGATGGCCATTTCAGGCTCGCTAAAGTCGTCTATTACACTTTGATCTGGAAGCAGTTTTAACGCACTCGCCTCCCATGTCGACCATGCCTGTGCGGCTTCGAGTTTGACTCTCTGATCTGCGCTAGTTAAGCGACGATAATACGCTCTGATCATATCGTCTCGCTCAGACTCAGGAATGATTGCGACATATTTCTCCCAGCCTTCAGGAAAGATCGCGCTCGCTCCCTGGCTCTCCTCATAGAACCAGCTGATCTCTTCGGGCCGGCAAAGAAAAATCCCACGGAGGACCAGCCCGCGCACTCGTTCCGGATGCTTTTCTGCATATGCGAGGGCTAACGTGCTGCCCCATGAACCGCCAAATACGAGCCACTGTTCGACACCAAAATGTTCGCGAATAGTTTCGACGTCCTGGATCAGGTGCCAGGTCGTGTTGTCATCAAGGGAAGCATGGGGACGGCTTCGGCCTGCACCACGTTGCTCGAAAAGGATAATGCGATAAGCATCCGGGTCGAAAAATCGACGATAGTCGGGAATTAGGCCCGCACCTGGTCCACCGTGAAGGAAGACCACAGGTTTACCATTCGGATTACCGCACTGTTCGTAGTAAAGTTCGTGAATGTTCGAGACCTTAATATGGCCACTGTCGTAAGGTTCAATCTCGTTGTAAAGATTTCTTATTGTTGTCATCGTTTGCTGATTATCTCGGTAGAGGCTTAAGTCTGCAAACGCACAGCGTTGGAGTGACATTAATGGATGAAGAGAAGATTCGACGTTTAGCAACTGATTATGCAGCAGCATGGTGCAGCCAGGATCCACTGCGCGTTGCTTCGTTCTATGAAGAGAGCGCTTCGCTAACGATTAATGGTGGAACTCCCGCAATAGGACGCGCCGCGATTGCCACTGAAGCGCGCAGTTTCATGACGGCCTTTCCGAATCTGCGAGTCACGGTTGATGATCTCGAGTTCAATGGCGACGAGATGCGATTTCACTGGACACTCACGGGCAC
>JBKPQV010000377.1:0-7023 GCA_046734235.1 Acidobacteriota bacterium | reverse complement strand
TTTTCCCAGGCGCGCTACAGCAGAACGCATTGCGGCCAGGTCAACTAAAAGTGGCACTCCAGTAAAGTCCTGGAGTAAGACTCTCGCCACTACAAATGGGATTTCCGCAACGCGTTGTCCATTCGGCTGCCAGTTCGCAAGAGCCTTAACATTTTCTTCGGTGATCTTTTCGCCATCGCAATTGCGCAGAACAGATTCGAGCACAATTCGAATACTCACAGGCAATCGCGAGATATTGCCTATGCCGCTCTGCTCGAGATGTGGCAGCGAGTAAAAACGACCTGCAGGACCGGAACTGGTTTCAAACGTTTGCAAAGAACCGAAGGGACCAGATGACATAGGAGTGCTTAAATCCTTTCCTGGGAAACAAGGCGATCAATTTGCGCCTGTCGAGATGTAGTGGATGGAATCAAATTGAAGTGTAAAGTCCTCATCATCAATCGTCAAGCAAGCCTTTTTGCGAAGTTTTGACCTGGTTTTCGAGTGCGCAACGGAACAGGAGCGCAGCCACTGCACGCGAGAGATAGGAGTATTACTCTGGTTTGTTCTCTCTTGCGTACAGTCGCTGCGCTCCTGTTCTGTAAGGCTTGCAAAAGAAGTCAGATACCACCCGCTTTAGTCCCGACGACTCGGGATGGAGTTTCAACTTTTCGCTAAGAGCGGCATTTCACTACATCTATGGCGCGAAGTTGAACCTCCATCCCGAGTCGTCGGGACTAAAGCGGGTGGTATCCGTATTGATACTCACTTCTTCACTGAGCCTCTTTATTGGTTCATTTTGATCGCATTTGTTATAGTTTCGCCACTATTCCCCCTTAAGGTTAACTATAATTCTCAGGTCACGGAATAATGATCTGAATGGATGCACTTTTCTCGTTGTTATCGTGTAGTGAGGATATTGAAATGCCCAAAAAACACGCAGAGGATTTTGAGTACCTGGCTAATAACCCAAACTATGTTCCGGACCCTGAAATAGAGGAATTTATGGAAGAGGAAATTTCTCGTGCCCCTAAGGATCCCGAGTTACTCGCCCACCGTCTGCGAAACAATACCTCCGCTTCTCCGCGCGATGCCGGTGGGGATCTCGACGCTTCCTGGGAAGATGTCAATGAAAGTGGATCGGAAACGGTAGCTGGCGATAACCCGACACCTGATCAATCTCTGGTAGAGGAAAATGCCCGGGCAATGGGCGTGAGTTATGAAGACAACGAGGAGCTGGAGTTTATCGACAAGATCGAGCGTCGCGATAGAGATCGGTTCGAACTTGAAGAAGGTTCGAAATCGACTGAAGACATGATCTGACTAGAATTGTTTCCGGCTATCCAACATCAACGTAACTGGTCCATCATTAACAAGTTCAACTAACATCATCTTACGAAAACTTCCGGTTTGGACCCGTTCAACCACTCCCCTGCACTTCTCAACAAAATATTCATACAGCGGTTCAGCTACTTCGGGCGGCGCAGCGTCGCTCCAGGAGGGACGCAAACCTCTTCGAACGTCACCGTAGAGTGTAAATTGCGAAACGATTAATATTCCCCCACCACAGTCGCTTAGCGAGACATTCATTCGACCTTCAGCATCATCGAAAATCCTCAACGCCACGATCTTGTGCGCTAGATAGTCTGCATCATTCTGCATGTCGTCACCGGCTACGCCCAAGAGAACGACGAGACCTTTGGAGATCTCGCCGACGATTTCTTGATCGACCGTGACACTGGCGCTTACTACGCGCTGAACTACAGCTCTCATTTCTTAGGAGGTTTGGTGGGTCGAATTTCTACCCTGCTAGGCAGTGTTCGTTCTGGATATCTCAGGAGATCCAGGACAACGTGAGCAACGTCCTCTGGTTGTAGTTGCCAACTCTTTTCGTCGGATGGTTCGTCTCCACCAAACTCTGTATTCACTGAGCCCGGCATTATGTAACTAACTTTAATCCCATGATGTCTGACTTCTTGCATTAGTGCTTCACTGAATCCGTTGAGGCCAAACTTCGAAGCATTATAGGCAGCCATTTTTGGATGAGCATTCGTTCCCGCGAGTGAGGAGATATTAAAGATGTAGCCGCCGCCACGCCGCTTCATGTACGGAATCGTCTCGTGACAACAAAAATACACGCCGAGGAGGTTTGTTTCGATAACGGCGCGGAAATCTTCCGGCAACATCTCTTCAACTAATGAAAAAATACCTATTCCGGCATTGTTGACCAGAATATCGACGTTATCGAAGGCAGCGATGGCTTTCTGAAACAAGGCTTGGACCTGTTCATACTCGCGCACGTCGCAAGCAAAACCTGCAACCCTGCCCGGCGCGGTCACACTTAATTCAGCTACTCTGGAATCTACTTCGGCATGGTTCCTGGCGGTTACTACAACGTTGGCGCCTGCACTTATTAATCCTTCCGCAATCGCTCTGCCAATTCCCTTAGTCCCACCGGTTACTACCGCGGTCTTACCTTTGAGATCCATTGCTTTTAAGCCTGCAGCTTTGAACGCAGTCGTTCATTAACGATCTTAGGATTGGCCTTACCTTTTGAAGCTTTAATTACCTGGCCCACAAAAAAGCCAATCAGCGCTTCTTTACCGCCGCGATAACTCGCCACTTGATCGGGATTCGCCACTATCACTTCATCAATCAAATTGTCGATCTCTCCGGTATCACTAACCTGTACCAGTCCTTTTTCTTCGATAATGGCTGGCGCGTTCTTTCCTGTCGCAAACATCTCGACCAGTACTTCTTTGCCTTGTTTGCCGCTTATCTTTTCTTCATCGATCAAGCGAACTAGTGTAGACAGTTCCTTCGCAGGTACAGGCGAATCAGCAGCCGATAGACTTCGTGTCTCGAGTTCGCGCAACACTTCAGATCGAATCCAGTTGGCAGCTCCCCGCGGATTTCCCGACCCTTTCGCAGCTTCTTCGAAATAATCAGCCAATGCGCGATCGGAAATGAGTTGCGAAGCATCTGCGTACGACAGGCCGTATTGGTCCATAAAACGGTTCCGTCGCGCCTCCGGCAACTCCGGCATTTCGTTCTTCACTTGTTCGATGAATTCACTCGAGACAATCAGCGGCGCCAGATCGGGCTCTGGAAAGTAACGATAATCATGTGCTTCTTCCTTGGAGCGCATGACGCGGGTTTCCAACGCCTTGTCGTCCCAAAGTCGAGTCTCTTGAGTAAGCGTGCCACCTGATTCCAGAGTTTTGATGTGTCGTGCGACTTCAAACTCAATTGCGCGCTGCATGAAACGGACCGAATTGAGATTTTTCAGTTCGACCTTTGTACCAAACTTCGTATCGCCTATTCTGCGAACTGAAACATTTGCTTCACAACGTAGGTTGCCCTTTTCCATATCAGCTTCAGAAGCGCCAACCCACTGAAGTGTTCGGCGAACGTGATTCACATAGTCATAAGCTTCCCACGATGAACGGAAATCCGGCTCGGTAACGATCTCTGCAAGTGGCACACCAGCACGGTTAAGATCTATGTAAGAGTAACGATCGACATCCGGTAATCCTTCGTGAACGTTCTTGCCAGCGTCCTCTTCGAGGTGAAGTCGAGTAATGCGGACCTTCTTCGGTTTCCATTCCAGGGGATGGCCGGCATCATCACGTTCCGCAGTCATGATCTCAAGCTCACCATTGGCTGAAAAAGGTTGATCGTATTGTGAAATCTGATAACCCTTTGGCAAGTCGGGATAGAAGTAGTTCTTGCGAGCGAAAATTGAGGTCGGGTTGATATTTAATCCGAGCGCAATTGCCGCACGCGCACCCAACTCCACAGCTCTACGGTTGAGAACCGGCAGCGCCCCGGGAAGGCCTAAACACACCGGACAAGTGTTCGCATTCGGTTCATCACCGAATCGAGTCGCACAACCACAAAAGATTTTTGAATCAGTGCTCAATTGTGCGTGTATTTCGAGCCCGATGACTGTTTCCCAATTAGACATGGTTAGTCGGTCTTAGGTCTTAGGTCTTTTTTCTTAGCCACAAATCTCAAATGATTCGTCTGCGATTTGTGTCTTCGTATCTTTGAGTCTTCTTAGGAACTCTCTGGGTCTCCGCGATCTCTGCGTCTCCGCGTTTTCGCTAAACTTTTCACTAATGCCAATCAATCAACAGTCAACAATCTCAAATCTGAAATCTGAAATCTGAAATAACCTTATCTGAGCCAACCGGGATACGCTCCCGCTTGTCGCGCTTCGTCTTCAAGTGCGCGAAAACGCCCCTGCATGCCTGCACGTTGAATTAGCAACTGATCGAGTTGCGATAACAGCGCTGACCGCTCATAAGAATTGTCGTATGCATCATACGGAAGAGCGACAAAACTTCCGGGAAAGCCACCAACGAATGGCCGGCGCGCAAATTGACGTCTACCAAAATTGTTCACAAGCACCCGCCCTCGAAAGCGACCACTTCCAAACCCGGCGCGGGCGGTGAACGTCGGCGGAGCAATGGTATTGATAATTGGCGGGCGAGCACCTCGCGCAAGCTGATCTACGCTTAAAGTCATCGGAGCAGAACCAAACGAGACTAAAGGAGCAACCGTAGTAAATCCACCGAAGGCGTAGTTCAATGGCAGTTCATTCAATCGAGCCTGTACGAGATTGATTTGTTCATTCACAGCTGCGAGTTCAGAGCGCAGTGCTGCTGCTCGACCACGCCAGTAACTTTCAGCGTCGTCCTGCTGGCTGCGAATGTTTCTGAGAGTTTCCTGGGTACGCTCACCAACTAAAGCCGCAGCTTCTCTACTCTCTTCAACTGATGGCAGGCCCAATTCTTTGCGTCGCTTATCGTAAGCCAGTTCACTTGCCACTCGAGCTGACCTGAAGCGCTCCAGATCGTCGTTGGTAACGACTAGACCACGAACAGCGGTTCTGGCTGCAGGCACTTCAGGCCTACCTTTGTTCAGGCGATTGTAAAACGCACCACTAGTCTCTTTATTCGCCTTCTCAGTGGCGCCGATGTCAACGATCGCAAGTTGCATCGTGATTTGGATTCCTGTGCCGGCCTGGTACGTCAACGTAGAAGCACTGATCACGAAATCGTTTGGTATTTCCAGCCGCCGGCCATCGCGCAAAACAATCGTATAGGCATTAGCAACTGTCGAAACCAAAAGCGGAATAACCAATAGTCCGATTAAGTGCGTCTTTTTTAGATTGACCCACATTGCTTCATACCTCTGGTGGAATTATCAAGGGTGAAGAGTATAGCACCAGGCTAAAGGCCTAAAAAAATCCCAACAAATAACTGTTTTTTTTCCCGATTTTCTTTGCAACCGAAACGGCTCTCTGATATACATGCGCGGCGTTAGCGTAGCCTCCCAGGTTGGAAATATTGAGCAGCGGGCAAATACCCTCGGCCCAACGCTTGTACTTAAACCCTTAAGCAGGAGTTGAACCAATCATGGCTAAGACTGTTTGCAAGATCCTGGGGGTAGTATTCCTGTTGGTTGGTGTGGTTGGGTTTGTAAGTCCGGGATTGCTCGGGGCGCACCTTACTCCTCCACATAACGTAGTGCACATCGTCTCAGGAATTGTTGCACTCTACTTCGGTTTCGCCGGGACTTTGTCAGGAGCCAAAATCTTCTGTCTGGTATTTGGCGTAGTCTATCTGGCTCTCGGAGTCTGTGGCTTGGCGTTCGGTACCGGCGTAGACAACACCTGGATGGTAGGCCCGCTGCATTTTGGCCGCGTGGATCATGGGATTCATGTGTTGTTAGGCGTGGGTTTTCTGGCAGGCGGGCTCTTCACTAAGACCAGTTAAGTTCGATTTCAGGTTGCAAGGCAGAATTCGATAAGTTGACGCAATTGCGCCCACGAATTCTCACACCTTGCAACCTGAGCCTAATCTTAGATTTTCAAAATTCCCCTGTGAGTTTCGTGCACAGGCGTTACTCTAGGCACACCTGAAATTGGGTGTGCATCAACCAGAACCTCCACCTCAAAAACTTCTTTCAATAATGCCGGAGTTACCACTTCGGTTCGACTTCCCGATTTGATCGCCTTTCCATCTTTCATCAGAAACACTACATCAGCGAATTGTGACGCCAAATTAATATCATGAGTAACAACAAGTGCCGCTGCGCCTTGAGCATCGCACCGTTTTCTAACAAGTGAAAGAAGCGTTGCTTGGTGAGAAATATCGAGGTTCGCTGTCGGTTCGTCTAACAACAAGACTGGCGCTTCAGTTGCTAATGCACGGGCAAGCACAGCGCGTTGTCTCTCGCCACCTGAAAGCTCTCTCATAAGACGTCCGCTCAACTCCACTAACTCGGTTTCGACTAACACGGAATTGGCAACTTCGAGATCATGTTTATTTTCCCAACCCCAGCCGCTGTTTGCGGCCCACGCGAAACGTCCGCCTAGTACGAACTCAAGAACAGTAATCGGAAAACGTAACTCTGCTTCCTGAGCAACCACTGTGATCTGTTTCGCAATTGCGCGCCGGCTGAGTTTTTCAAGCGACTGACCTCTAAGAACAATCTCTCCAGACGCTGGTTTCAACTGACCGTTCAATGATTTCAACAAAGAAGATTTCCCGGCTCCGTTAGGGCCAATGAGCGCTGTGATTTCACCAGGACGAAGTTCGAGACTTATATCTTTAACCGCGACCCTGTCTCCATATCTAACTGTGATATTGCGCGCTTGTAGCAACCTATGACCTCTTCAACAAATAGATAAATAAAGGAGCACCAATCAAAGCAGTTATAGCACCGACAGGAAGTTCGCGTGGAGCAATCAATGTCCTCGCGATGGTGTCGGCGACAATGACGAAAAGTGACCCACCCAAAGCGGCACTGGGAATACTGATCCGGTTGTCACTCCCTAAAGACAAACGAGCGAGGTGTGGAACGACGAGGCCAACATACCCAACAGAACCACTTGCAGCGACAGAACTTCCCACCAGCAGGCTCGCGACAATGAAGACCAGAATGCGAACTCTTCCAACTTCGACACCCAGGTCAAAAGCATCTCGTTCGCCCAGCATCAGTAAATTCAGTGAGCGGGCGTTAAGCGATAAGACC